>NZ_JBWKUP010000009.1:108449-310002 GCF_059420905.1 Janthinobacterium sp. GW821-FHT03C08
TGCCTGGTCAGGCGGCAGCGACAGCGGCAGTCATGCGACCGACGGCAAAAGCCCGGACGCCAGCCGCCGGACGCAAAAGGCAGCTGCGCTTCTTCAAGACCCTCAGCTAAGCACGGATCTGGACGTGGCATGCACGGCGCCGGCCATGCCTGGTCAGGCGGCAGCGACAGCGGCAGTCATGCGACCGACGGCAAAGGCCCGGACGCCAGCCGCCGGACGCAAAAGGCAGCTGCGCTTCTTCAAGACCGTCAGCTAAGCACGGATCTGGACGTGGCATGCACGGCGCCTGCCATGCCTGGTCAGGCGGCAGCGACAGCGGCAGTCATGCGACCGACGGCAAAAGCCCGGACGCCAGCCGCCGGACGCAAAAAGCAGCTGCGCTTCTTCAAGACCGTCAACTGATGTTTTCGGCGAAGGGCGCAATCTGCCGCTGCTTGGCGGCGATCTCGCACACGCCATCGGCGTAGCGGTTGGAGATGGCGATGAACTGGTCCTGGATTTCCAGGAACGCATCGACGATCTCGGCGTCGAAATGCGTGCCCCGCCCTTCGCTGATGATCTGCACGGCCTGCGCATGGCCCATGCCCTGTTTGTAGATACGCCGGCTGATCAGGGCATCGTACACGTCGGCCAGCGCCATCAGGCGCGCCGAGATCGGAATGGCCTCACCGGCCAGCCCCTGCGGGTAGCCGCTGCCATCCCATTTTTCATGGTGGCTGTAGGCGATCTCCTTGGCATACTTCAAAAAATCAACCTCGATGCCCAGTTCGTGCTCGGCCGCCAGGATGGCGTCGCGTCCCAGGGTCGTATGCGTGTTCATGATGGCCATTTCATGTGGCTCGAAGCGACCCGGCTTGAGCAGGATATGGTCGGGGATGCCCACCTTGCCGATGTCGTGCAGGGGCGCCGTCTTGAACAGCAGTTCGATATTCTTGTCCGTCAAAAAATCGCGGAAGCGCGGCAGATGCCGCACTTTCTCTGCCAGCGCCTTCAGGTAATGCGAGGTGCGGCGGATATGGTTGCCCGTCTCGCTGTCGCGCGTTTCGGCCAGCGACGCCATGGCGTGGATGGTGACGTCCTGCAGCGCCGCCACTTCCTGTACCCTGCGCTCCACCTCCGTTTCCAGGTACTGGTTCTGGTCGCGCAAAAAATCCTGCATCTGCTTCATCGCCAGCTGCGTCTTGATGCGCGCCAGCACGATGGGTGCGGAGATCGGCTTGGTGATGTAATCGACGGCGCCCAGGGCCAGGCCCAGCTGCTCGTCGGCCACTTCGCTCATGGCCGTGACGAAAATCACGGGAATGCCGGCCGTGGCAGGACTGGCCTTGAGCGCGCGGCACACGTCGTAACCGCTCATGCCCGGCATCATGATGTCGAGCAGGATCAGGTCGGGCTGGTCGCTGCCCGCGGCGATCTTCAGGGCGCGCTCGCCATTGACGGCGATCTTGGTACGGTACTCGCCCTCCAGCACGGCGCGCAGCAGGTCGATATTGTCTGGCGTGTCGTCGACCACCAGGATGGTTGGCTTGCTTGCCGGCGCTCTCATGCCAGTCCTTCGCTCTGCATAATTATCCTTGTCACAGTGTCAGCTCCAGCGCCTCGGCCACCTCGCCCAGCTGCGCCAGCGCACCTTCGAAATCGTATTGTCCCAGCATGCGCTTCAGCTGGCGCGCATGTTCGGCCTGTCCGGCCGCCACCAGCACCGGGCCGATGCCGTCGAGGTGCTTGACGGCCTGCGCATCGTCCTGCAGCAGCAGCTGCGACAGCTCGCGCAAGCCGGCCTCCAGGTGCGCCCGGTCCACCGGCGCCGCTGGCGCCAGCAGCACGCCGCCCGCTTCGGCCACGCCGGGACGCGACTGCATGGCCAGCACGATCTTCGGCACCAGTTCGTCGAGCGCCAGGGCACAGGCGGCCAGCGCCTGCGGCAAGCCGTCGTGCGAACCCAGGCTGAGCAAATGCTCGACCCGCGCGGCGCTGTCGGCCAGACCACCGGCACCGATATTGCCAGCCAGGCCTTTGAGCGTATGCGCCTCGCGGATGGCAGTTTCCAGCTGGTTATTCTCGATGGCGGCAACGATGCGTTGCATGGCGTCGAACTGGGTTTCCACAAAACGCTCCAGCAATTTTCGCATCAAAGCGGCGTTGCCGCCCACGCGGCGCATGGCCTCGGCCATTTTCAAGCCGGCGATCACTGGCAGCTCCGCTTCCGGCTGCGCCACCACCACCGCCATGTCCTGCGGCATGGCCGGCGCGATCCAGCGCGCCAGGGTGCCGAACAGCTGGGCCACGTCGATCGGCTTGGCGATGAAATCGTTCATGCCAGCGTCCAGGCATTTCTCCTTGTCGCCCACCATGGCATTGGCCGTCATGGCAATCACGGGCAAATTCGAATAACGGGGATCCTGGCGCAGCTTGCGCGTCGCCTGGTAGCCATCCATCACCGGCATCTGGCAGTCCATCA
Source organism: Janthinobacterium sp. GW821-FHT03C08 (assembly GCF_059420905.1). NCBI lineage: Bacteria > Pseudomonadati > Pseudomonadota > Betaproteobacteria > Burkholderiales > Oxalobacteraceae > Janthinobacterium > Janthinobacterium sp. GW821-FHT03C08. Next base: position 110,911 of record NZ_JBWKUP010000009.1, read on the forward strand.
ACACGCCGTCATAGGCATTTTCCTCGATCTTGGCCAGCGCGATGGCGCCATTGCCCGCGATATCGACGCGGATGCCGGCATCGTTGAGAATATGCTGCGCCACTTCCTGGTTCACCTCATTGTCCTCCACCAGCAGCAGCCAGGCACCGCGCAAGGCACGCTCATCGTCGCGGTAGCTGCTCTGGCGCTGCGTCTTGCGGCTCTGCCCCGTCACGCCGCCAAACACGAACGAAATCTGGTCCAGCAGGGTCGAGGCGCTGACCGGCTTGTTCAAGACGCCGTCGAGCGGCAAGTCGCGCTGGCGTGCCGCTTCCAGCAGCGCCTCGCGATGAAACGCCGTGACCATGATGCAGGCGGGCGGTGCATCGATACCGGCCGCATCGGCGCGGATACCGGCCAGGGTATCGAGGCCGTTCATGCCCGGCATCTTCCAGTCCATCAGCACGAGTCCGAACGGCCGCCCCTCGGCACGCGCCTGCGCCACGGCCCCGATGGCCAGCACGCCGCCATACACGGCACGCGCCTCGAAGCCCAATGCCGTCAGCATGCTGACGAAGATTTCACGCGCGCTGGGGTTGTCGTCCACCACCAGCACGCGCAGGCCTTCGAAGCGCTGCGGAGCAAGCAGACTGTCGCGCGGCACCGCGGCCAGGCCGAAGCGGGCCGTAAAGAAGAAGGTGCTGCCCACGCCCGCTTCGCTCACGAGGTCGATCTCGCCTTCCATCATTTCCACCAGACGCTTGCTGATGGTCAGTCCCAGGCCCGTGCCGCCATGGTGGCGCGTGGTGGAGGTGTCGGCCTGGGTAAAGGCCTGGAACAATTTGCTGCGCTGGGGCGGCGTCAGGCCGATGCCCGTGTCGCGCACATCCACGCGCAGCACCGCCGCGTGTTGCTCCATCTGCTGCAAGCGGATGCTGACGACGATCTCGCCCTTGTCCGTAAACTTGATGGCATTGTTGGTGAGATTGATGAGCACCTGCCCCAGGCGCAGCGGATCGCCCTGCAGTGCGTTGGGCACATCGGGCGCGACATCGAACAGCAATTCGAGGCCCTTGTCCTGGGCCCGCATCACGGACAGGTCGGCGATCTGCGCCAGCACGTCTTCGAGGAAAAAATCGACCTTTTCAAAAGCCATCTTGCCCGCCTCGATCTTCGAAAAATCGAGGATGTCGTCGATGATGGCCAGCAGGTTCTTCGATGCCGACTCCACCTTCTCCAGGTAGTTGCGCTGGGTTGGCGTCAGCTCCGTCTGCAGCGCCAGATGGGTCATGCCGATGATGCCGTTCATCGGCGTGCGGATCTCATGCGACATATTGGCCAGGAAATCCGACTTCATCTTGGTCGCATCCTCGGCCACTTCGACGGCATGGCGCAGGTCCTGCTCGACGGCCAGGCTGGTACTCATGTTCTTGAGCGCCTGCAGCAATTCGCCCGTCTCGTCGCGCGACGTGACTTCGATGGCGGAACTGAAGTCGCCGTTGGCCACGCGCGTGGCGATCGCCACCGCCTCACCCAAGGGCCGCGTGATCGAACGTGCCGACCAGGCAAAGGCCAGGCCGATCAGCAATGCAGCCAGGCCGATGCCGCCCATCAGCAGCAGCGAGGTGTCGATGTCGTTGCGTATCCTGGCCGCGCTGTCGCGGATCTGCTGCTGCTGCAAGTCATCGAGTTGGCCCACGTACAGCAGCACCTTTTCCAGCACGGGCAGGGTCACCGTCTGCATGGCCTGCTCTGCCGCGGCATCATCGCCTCGCTCGAGCAGCGCGAACAGCGCCTTGAGCGAAACATAATAATCGGCGCGCGCATGATGCATCTGCTCCAGCAGGCGCCGCTCGTCGGGCCGCGCATTGAGTCCGTCGAGAATGCGCACCTGTTCGTCGATGCCCTGCTTGATCGCCTCCAGGCGCGCCTGGTTCGCCTGGCGCAGCGCCAGCTTGTGCTGGCTGGGCAGGCTGGCGATGCGCGTGGCCGCCTCGCGTGCCAGGCCATGGATCTTGCTGGTGGCCTTGGCAGCGACCCAGTCGCGCCGCAGAATATTGTCCGTCTCGGCGCGGATCGCGTAAATGCGGCTGCCAGCGAGCACGATGACAACCAGCATCAGCACGATCAGGATGGCGTAGCCCGCGTTGATGCGCACGCCGATCCGGATATCCCTGAAACGCATGACAGTTTCCTATCAGAAATTCTTAAAAACGGAAGTCTGACCGCATTCCCCTACAATATGCAAGGTCTTTTGCAAAGGAATTAAGCGCCAAAGCGCCTATTTGCCCGCTGTTGGAGCTTGTTCTGGGGATGCCATGGTGGCGATATGGGCTTGCAGGCAGGCGGGACACCAGCAAGCCCCGGCAGTGCTGCCGGGTACGGGTACGACCAGCGGCAAGGCCGCGCACCAGCACGGGGCGGTGGCGTCCGGGTCAAGCTGGCCACACTGGAAGGTGGCGCCGCACAGGCTGCATTGGCTCATGGCTGTGTGTGAATTGGCAAGTGTGTGACACGCAACCATCGCGGGCGACGCACATGTAACTGGCAGTAAAAGGGCTGGCTGGGGGACATATCGGACCAGACTATAGGATCATCAGGGAAAATACAACAAGATCGCCCTATAATGCCTCCAGGATTTTCTTCTTCCCTGTAAAATCTCACAAATCTATTTTCCGGACTCGCCATGAATCAACTAGCTAACTTGAACCTGGACATGAATGACGACTTGACGGCGGTGTCGCCGCAAATCAAGGCGCAGATTCTGGCCGAGGCCCTGCCATACATTCGCAATTTCCACGGCAAGACCATCGTCATCAAATACGGTGGCAATGCCATGACGGACGAACGCCTGAAGCATGGCTTCGCGCGCGACGTCATCCTGCTCAAGCTGGTCGGCATGAACCCCGTCGTGGTCCACGGCGGCGGCCCGCAGATCGACAACGCGCTGAAAAAAATCGGCAAGCAAGGCACTTTCGTGCAAGGCATGCGCATCACCGATGAAGAAACCATGGAAGTGGTGGAGTGGGTGCTGGGCGGCGAAGTGCAGCAGGATATCGTCATGCTGATCAACCATTACGGCGGCCAGGCAGTCGGCCTGACGGGCAAGGATGGCGGCTTGATCCGCGCGCGCAAGATGCAGATGCCGGACCGCGAACATCCGGGCGAATTCCTCGACATCGGCTTCGTCGGCGAGATCGACGCGATCAACCCGGCCGTCGTCAAGGCGCTGCAGGACGACGCCTTCATTCCCATCATTTCGCCGATCGGTTTTGGCCAGGATGGCCAGGCCTACAACATCAACGCCGACGTGGTGGCGGGCAAGATCGCGGAAATCCTGAAGGCGGAAAAGCTGATCATGATGACCAACATCGCCGGCGTCCAGGACAAGCAGGGCAACCTGGTGACCGACCTGTCGGCACGCGAAATCGACGAGATGTTCGCCGACGGCACGATCTCGGGCGGCATGCTGCCGAAGATCTCGTCCGCGCTCGACGCCGCCAAGTCCGGCGTGAACACGGTACACATCATCGATGGCCGCATCGAACACTCATTATTGCTGGAAGTGTTGACCGAGCAGGCTTTTGGTACTATGATCCGTTCGCACTAAAAAAATCGCAACGCATCACAGCGAGTAGTTTGGCGGCGCAGATCACCTGGCGCCGCTTTTAATTTGCCCTTGTAGCTCAGTGGTAGAGCACTCCCTTGGTAAGGGAGAGGCCACGTGTTCGATCCACGTCAAGGGCACCAATATCCTTTCCCCGCAGCTGTAAAAGTGCCCATGGCGGCGTTGTCCTTCCTCGCCGTACTTGCGTACTGTTTTCGTCAGTCCGCCTTGCCCTGAACATTTTTCCATCTGCTCTGCCGCGTGTTTTGCGCGGCTGAGCTAGCGTCATCCCTTCTGCAGTTCAATAAATCCGCTCGACCTTCAAGCCCTTCTGACGCAATAAATCCGGCACGCTTTTCGCTCCGACCAGGTGCAGCACGCCGATGGCGGCCAGGCTGGACTTCTCGCGCGCCAGGAGTTTGGCGATGCCATCGGCCAGGGCCGGGTTGCGGCCATCTAACAACACCTTTTGCACGAACTGCGCGGCAAACGAGGGGTCTGTTGCCGCCTTCGCCGCCAGCTTGTCAAAGGCGGCCGCGTCGGCGTTGCGCCACGCATCGGCGATTTCGCGCGCTTCCTGGCTTTGCTCCTGGTCTTCGATCGAGGCTACGCCGTCCTCCAGGAAGCGGCACTGGTCAGCCGGCGACATGGTGCCAAACAGCGCCATCTGGCCCTCCATCGATTCGAGTTCCACCACGGGGATCTTGCGCGCCTTGGCCTGCTGCGACAGATAATTATCGACCGCCAGATCGGAGCGGTAGCCGAGGGTGGAAAATTCACTGATAGCCAGCACGCTGGCCAGCATCCACGGCTTCATCGGTACCACCGCTTCGGGCGCGATGCCGTATTTTTGCAACAGCGGCGCCAGGCGCGGCGCCAGGGTCTGGCGGCAATCTGACGGTACCTTGCTGCCCGGTGCCTCCATGCCGTATTTCAGCACGGCGCGCATGGCCGCGCGCGGATCGGCGCCTGGATCGATCTCCAGCGCCAGCGCCCCGGCCTGCTGCAGCGCCTGCGTCACCGTCGGTTCGAGCGGATAGAAATCGGGGGCACCAACATGAATGGTGCCGAACAAATACAGGGTGTGGCTGGCATCCTGCACCTTGAACAAGGCACCCCGGTTTTGCGTCACGGGCGGTGCTTCGGCGCGGGCCGCCTGCAAGGGCAGCAAGAATAATCCGCAAAACATCACTATAATCTGGCGTCGCATGGTTTTCCTGATTGTTGAATTTTTCATCTTCTCTCGCTAGCAAAGACTCCTGTGCCTGTGTCCCATCTTAACCGCTCGTCGCCGGTCTGGCTGTTTGACCTCGACAACACGCTGCACAATGCCTCGCACGCCATCTTTCCCAGCATCACGGCCAATATGAACACCTATATTGCCCGCGTGCTGGGCGACGGCGTGACGCCGGCCGACGAGGCCATCGTCAATGCGGCGCGCGCGGCCTACTGGCGCCGCTATGGCGCCACTCTGCTGGGCATGGTCAAGCACCACCAGGTGCAAGCCGCGCATTTTTTACACGAGACGCACGCCTTCGACGATCTACGCGCCATGATACGCGCCGAGCGGGGACTGGGGGCTTTACTCAAGCGCCTGCCTGGCCGTAAAATTTTACTCACCAACGCGCCGCTGCGCTATTCGAGCGACGTGATGCGCCACCTGGGCCTGCGCCAGCATTTTTCACACCACGTCGCCATCGAAGCGATGCAGGTGCACCGCCAGCTGCGGCCCAAGCCTTCGACCCTGATGCTGCGCAAACTGATGCGCAAGCACCAGATCCGGCCCAGCCGTTGCATTCTGGTGGAAGATACCCTGGCCAACCTGAAGGGTGCGAAAAGACTGGGCTTGCGCACGGCCTGGGTCACGCAATACCTGAAAATGGCCGATCCCATCGGCGTGGCAAAGCTGCCCAAGGCGTTAAATCGCCCCGCTTACGTCGATGTCAAAGTAAAATCTGTCCGGCATTTGGCACGCCGCCTTCACCGCCTGCGTTGAAGGGGAACTCCCGGGCCTCCGGTTGACACTGGAAGCCGCACCGCTAGCGGCGGTTTTGGCATTCCCCATCAAGGCAGCATTTTTTTTAACGACAAGAGAAAATATGGCAAGCACACCGCCGGGCCAACGCAGGCTACAAATTCTTCAGGCCCTCGCCGCAATGCTGGAGCAGCCGAAAGGCGAAAAGATCACCACGGCCGCACTGGCCGCCAGACTGGCCGTCTCGGAAGCGGCCCTGTACCGCCATTTCGCCAGCAAGGCGCAAATGTTCGAGGGACTGATCGAATTCATCGAGTCGAGCGTTTTCGGCCTGATCAACCAGATCGCAGAAAAGCACAGCGATGGCATGACGCAGACGCGCGACATCATCGGCATGCTGCTCAATTTCGCCATCAGCAATCCGGGCATGACGCGCGTGCTGATCGGCGACGCGCTGGTCAATGAGGACGAGCGCCTGCAAGTGCGCATGAACCAGTTCTACGACCGCGTGGAACTGGCGCTCAAGCAGGCCTTGCGCGTGGCGGCCACGGAAGGCCATGGCAAGGAAAGCGAAGTGGCGGCGCGCGCCACCCTGATCGTCAGCTTCGTCATCGGACGCTGGCACCGCTACGCCAAGAGCGGCTTCAAGATCAATCCCTCCCAGGAAGCGGCGCTGCAAATCGCCATGCTGCTGGGATAAATCACCGCCGTCGCTGTCCCCATGCCTACCGACTGTTTCGCCCTGCTCGACGATGCCAGCACTCCCGGCGCCGGCTCGCGCCTGTACACGGGCCTGGCGGCGGTCTTGCAGTGCACAGGGGGGGATGCGTGGCCAGCCTTGCTGGAAGGGCTGCAAGGCGCCCTGGAGCGCGGCCAGTACGCCGTCAGCGTGTGCAGCTACGAACTGGGAGCGCACCTGCTGGCCATGCCGCCGCGCGCGGCCAGCCCTGACGCGCCGCCGCTGGCGCAGGTGCTCGTCTTCGAGCAGTGCACCCACCTGTCGCAGGACGCCGTGGCGCAGTGGCTGGAGGAGCACGCGCCAGTGACCGCCACGCCGGCCGGCGTGGCCGGCATCGAAGCGAATGTCGACCAGGCCGCATTTACGCGCGCCCTCGACCGCATCCACGACTACATCGTGGCCGGCGACACCTACCAGGTCAACTATACGTATCGCTTGCGCTTCGACGCCTTCGGCTCTCCCCTGGCCCTGTATGCGCGGCTACGCGCGCGCCAGCCCGTGCCCTACGGCGCGCTGGTGATGCTGCCCGATGGCGGCGCCCTGCTGTCGCTGTCGCCCGAACTGTTCGTGCGCCATGCGCAGGGCGAACTGACGGCGCGCCCCATGAAGGGCACGGCGCCAGCCGCCCCTGCGGAGCAAACGGCAGAAAACGCGCGCCGCGCCGCCGCCCTGGCCAGCGACCCGAAGAACCGCGCGGAAAACCTGATGATCGTCGACCTGCTGCGCAACGATATCGGCCGCATCGCCGTGACGGGCTCCGTCAAGGTGCCCGCCCTGTTCCAGGTGACGCGCTACAGCAGCGTGCTGCAGATGACGTCTACCGTGCAGGCGCGCCTGCGCGATGACGCCAGCCTGGCCGACATCTTCCAGGCCCTGTATCCCTGCGGCTCGATCACGGGTGCGCCCAAGCGGCGCACCATGGAAATCATCGCCGAACTGGAGCCGGCGCCACGCGGCATCTACACGGGCGCCATCGGCTGGTTCGATCCGCCGGCCGCCGGCCCCGCCCACCGTGTGGGCGACTTCTGCATGTCCGTGCCGATTCGCACCCTGGCCTTGCAAGCGCCAGGGGCGAACGGCGTGCGGCGCGGCGAAATGGGCGTGGGCGCCGGCATCGTCCTGGACAGCGACCCGCCCGATGAATTTGCGGAATGCCAGCTCAAGGCCCGCTTCCTCACGGGCTTGCGCAACGACTTCGAGCTGTTCGAAACCCTGCACGCCAGCCGCGACTATGGCTGCCGCCAGCAGGAACGCCACCTGGCGCGCCTGGCCGCGTCCAGCGCCTACTTCGGCTTTCGCTGGGATGACAAGGCCGCCCGCGCCGCCCTGCAGGCCGCATGCGCGGCGCGTCCCGACGACGTCCCTTTCCGCCTGCGCCTGGCGCTGCGCCAGGACGGCCGGTTCAGCGTGCAAAGCGGCACCCTGACCGCCTTGCCGGACACCGTGAAAGTCCTGCTGGCGGACGACGCCACCACGGCAGACGACCTGTTCCTGCGCCACAAGAGCAGCGTGCGCACGCGCTACGATGCGGCCTGGCGCGCCGCCGAAGCGCAGGGCGCCTTCGACATGCTGTTCTTTAACGAAAGGGGCGAATTGACGGAAGGCGGGCGCAGCAACGTCTTCGTCCGGCTGGACGGCCGCTGGCATACGCCGCCCCTGTCCTGCGGCCTGCTGCCCGGCGTGCAGCGCGCCGTCATGCTGGCCGATCCCGCCTGGAACGCGCAGGAAACCATCATCACGCGCGCCATGCTGGCACAGGCAGAATCCATCGTCGTGTGCAATGCGCTGCGCGGCGCATTGCCGGCACATCTTATCGCCAGCACCTGAAACCGTTCAGGACGAGGTACATTGCCGAAGGCAGTGCGACTGCACGAGTTGACGCCTGTACTTGGACACTGCAACACCGCCAAGGGCTCCTGAAATAGTTCAGGGCAAGGCGCATTGCCGAAGACAGTGCAGCTGCACGACGAGGCACTGCAACGCCGCCATGGACTCCTGAAACAGTTCAGGGCAAGGCGCATTGCCGAAGGCAGTGCAGCTGCACGACGAGGCACTGCAACGCCGCCATGGACTGTTTCAGCCGCTAGAGATCCACCTGCATTTCATAGCCGCCATAAATCATCCGCTTGCCATCGAACGGCAGCTTGGCAGGGTCCATCATGTCAGCCAGGCGGGGATCCGTCATGACCTTGTCGTTGACTTCATCGCGCTTGGCGCGCGATTCGTACACGATCCAGGAAAACACCACTACTTCGCCGTCCTGCAGGTCTACCGCCTGCGGAAACGAGGTCAGCTTGCCCGGCTTGACATCGTCGCCCACGCATTCGCGAAACTCCAGCGCGCCATATTCGCGCCACACGGCGCCGCAGCTGCGCGACATGGCCAGATAGGCATCGAGCTTGGCTTTCGGCACGGGCACCACAAATCCATCCACATACGCCATGATGTTCTCCTTGATGGTGGTTTTGACAAATTTTGACAAACGCGAACCACCAGCTTAGGACAAGCATGGCAAGACGACAAGCACGGCATTAAAAAAAGCAGGCCCGCGCGCCTGCTTCTTCCTTACATCGCCAGCGCTTTTTCCACCGCGCCCACGAGTTTCTTGTCGTCCGGCGTCACCTTGCTGGGGAAGCTTTCCACAACCTTGCCGTGGCGGTCGATCAGGTATTTATGGAAATTCCAGGCGGGCGTCTTGCCCGTCTGCTTGATCAGATCCACGTACAGCGGGTTCGGCGCAGGACCGGACACCACCGATTTGGCGAACATGGGAAACTTCACGCCATAGGTGTTGTAGCAAAAATCGGCGATTTCCTTGCTGTTACCCGGCTCCTGCTTGCCGAAATCGTTGGAAGGGAAACCCAGCACTACCAGGCCCTTGCTGCCGTACTTGGCGTACAGCGCTTCCAGCCCTTCGTACTGATTGGTAAAACCGCAATAACTGGCCGTGTTGACCACCAATACGACTTTGCCAGCGTACTGGCACAGGTTTTGCGGCGCTTCGTCCTGCAGGCGGTTGAAGGTCTGCTTGAGGATGGCGGGACAGGCTGCCGGCGCGGCGGTGGCATCGGCAGCATGGGCCGGCACGACGGCCAGGCTGGCACTGGCGGCAAGGGTGGTCAGCGCGAACAGCTGGGCAAGGGTCTTGGACATGAAGGGCACCATGGTCGAAAAGAAAAAAAACCATTCTATGCCAAACACCACATGTGCGTATGAGAGCAACAACAACGGTAAGGACTTGAGCGACATCAAGGCTAGCGCAGTACTTGCCCAGCGCACAGTTTTTTTACCTATGCTCGTCCTTCCTGCCCATGTCCTGTGGAGTTGCCATGCCCTTCCCGCACCTGACCGCATTACCCGCCGCCGCCTTGCTGGCCGCCAGCCTGCTGATCCTGGCACCATCCGGCGCACATGCCGCCACGGCCGTCAAGGCCGCCGCCACCAAAGATGCTCCCGCCCTGCCCGGCTATCAGGCCGACTTGAGCCAGACCACCGTTTCCGGCCTGTCATCGGGCGGCTTCATGGCGGCGCAATTCGCCGTCGCCTACTCGGCCACCGTCGCCGGCGCCGGCATCATCGCGGGCGGGCCGTATTTCTGCTCGGGCCAGCCGGGCCGTTTTCCCTACATTCCGTATCTGACGAATGCCCTGACGACCTGCATGAACCCGGGCGAGTCGCAGGTGGCGCCGCCCGTGGCCAGCGAATTGCTGCGTGCGGCGAACGATTTCGCACGCGCCAGCCTGATCGACGATACGGCGAACCTGAAACGCCAGCGCGTGTATCTGTTCAGCGGTACGAAAGACCGCACCGTCACGCGGCCGGTGGTGGAACAGGTGAGCCAGTTCTATCAGCTGGCGGGGACGCCGGCGGCGCAGATCCGCTTCGTCGACAATGTCGGCGCAGGCCACGCCATCCTGACGGACAGCAACGCCGACAAGCCATGCGCCGTAACGGAGTCGCCATTCATCAACGATTGTGACTACGTACAGGCGCGCGATATCCTGCAACACCTGTATCCGGATCTGCAGCCGTCGTACGGCACCCTGACGGGCAAGGTGATCGCCTTCAACCAGCGCAGCTTCATCCAGAACTCCTACTCCAGCATGAACAATACGGGCTACGCCTACATCCCGAAAGCCTGTGACAGCGAGAGCTGCCGCGTGCACGTGGTGTTCCACGGCTGCCTGCAAACGACGCAGGCCATCGGCGACCGTTTCTACACGCGCACCGGCTACAATCAGGTGGCCGATGCCAACAAGATCATCGTACTGTATCCGCAGGCCGAGCCGAGCCCCATCTATCCCTACAACCCGAAAGGCTGCTGGGACTTCTGGGGCTACACCAGCGTCAACCCCATCGACCCGAATTTCTACCGCAAGAGCGGCACGCAGATGGAAGCGGTCAAGGGCATGCTGGACCGCTTGGGCTCGGCCCGCAACAGCCGTCGATAACGGCCGTCAAGGATGCTTGAGACAATCGTGGCGGGCGGCCACGATTTCCAGCCCGCGAAACGACAACGGAGCGCAGCTTCGCGGCGGACTTACTCAGGCATCCTAGATACCGCCCATGCAGATGTACTTGATGACCAGGTAGTCCTCGATACCGTAGGTCGACCCTTCGCGGCCCAGGCCAGACTGCTTGACGCCGCCGAAGGGGGCGATCTCGTTCGAGATCAGGCCCGTGTTGACGCCGACCATGCCCGTTTCCAGGCCTTCGGCCACGCGCCAGATGCGGCCGATGTCGCGCGAATAGAAGTAGGCGGCCAGGCCGAATTCCGTGTTGTTGGCCAGGCCGATGACTTCCTCGTCCGTCTTGAAGCGGAACAGCGGCGCCAGCGGGCCGAAGGTTTCTTCGGTGGCCACGCGCATGTCGTTCGTCACATCGGCGATGATGGTCGGCTCGAAGAAGCCATTGCCCAGCGCATGGCGCTTGCCGCCGGCCAGCAGGCGGCCGCCCTTGCCCAGCGCGTCGGCCACGTGCTCTTCCACCTTGGCGACAGCCTTGCAATCGATCAGCGGGCCTTGCGTGACGCCCGCCTCGATGCCATTGCCGACCTTCAGCTTGGCCACGGCCGCCACCAGTTTTTCGGCGAACGCTTCGTACACGCTGTCCTGCACGTACAGGCGGTTGGCGCACACGCAAGTCTGGCCCGCGTTGCGGTATTTCGAGGCGATGGCGCCTTCCACTGCCGCATCCAGGTCGGCGTCGTCAAAGACGATGAACGGCGCATTGCCGCCCAGTTCCAGCGACAGCTTCTTGATCGTCGGCGCGCACTGTTCGGCCAGCAGACGACCCACCTGAGTCGAGCCCGTAAAGGTCAGCTTGCGCACGATGGGGTTCGACGTCATTTCACCGCCGATGTCCTTCGGCGCCCCCGTGACGATGCTGAACACGCCGGCAGGCACGCCCGCGCGCTCGGCCAGCACGGCCAGCGCCAGCGCGGAAAACGGCGTCGCTTCGGCAGGTTTCAGGACCATCGGGCAGCCGGCGGCCAGGGCCGGGCCGACTTTGCGCGTGATCATCGCGGCCGGGAAATTCCACGGCGTGATGGCGGCGCACACGCCGATCGGTTCCTTGGTGATGACGAGGCGGCGGTCCGGCCATGGCGACTGCAGGGTATCGCCCGAGACGCGCTTGCCTTCCTCGGCAAACCACTCGATGAATGAGGCGCCGAACTGCACTTCACCCTTCGCTTCCAGCAGGGGCTTGCCCTGCTCGGTGGTCATGATCAGCGCCAGGTCGTCGGCGTTTTCCAGAATCAGGTCGTGCCAGCGGCGCAGCACGGAAGCGCGCTCCTTGGCCGTCTTCTTGCGCCAGGCGGGCCAGGCCGCATTGGCCGCTTCGATGGCACGGCGCGTCTCGGCCGCGCCCATCAGGGGCACCGTGCCGATATGCTCGCCCGTGGCGGGATTGCTCACATTAATCGTCTGGCCACCGTCAGCATCGACCCAGGCTCCATTCAGGTAAGCCTGGTGACGCAACAAGGTAGGATCTTTCAACTGCAGCATATGGATCTCCGGTCTGGTTTGAATTATCGACGGGAGATACTATGCCACAGCGCGGCCGATTCCGCAGGCGGACGGCCGAATCGCCCGCGTATTTACTCGACCTTGAACGACGACAGCTTCGGGTCCGGCGGCGGATACGCGAGCTTCATGCCCTGCAAGGTTTCCAGCAGCAGGGTCGCCACCACCAGGTTGCGCTGGGTCTTGGAATTGGACGGCACCACGTACCACGGCGCGTGATCGGCATCCGTCTCGCGGATGGCCGTTTCATAGGCGCGCTGGTAGGCGTCCCACTTCTTGCGCTGGGCGATATCGTTGGGATCGAACTTCCACTGGCGGTCGGGATCATCGAGCCGTTCCTGCAGCCGCCCCCGCTGCTCGTCCTTGGAAATATGCAGGAAGACTTTCAGGATGACGGTGCCCGTTTCGCTCAGCATGCGCTCGAAATCGCGGATCTGCGCGTAGCGGCGCTGGCATTCGGGCTTGTCGATCATGTCCTGCACGCGCGTGATCAGCACATCCTCGTAATGACTGCGGTTGAAGATGGCGATCTCGCCCTTCACGGGCACGTGCTGGTGCACGCGCCACAGGTAGTCGTGCGCCAGTTCGATGTCAGTCGGGCCCTTGAAGGCCACGGCGCGGATGCCCATCGGGTTGATATTGCTGAAAATCGCCTTGACGGTGCCGTCCTTGCCCGAGGTATCCATGCCCTGCAATACCAGCAAGACCTTTTTCTTGTGCTGCGCGTACAACATGCTCTGGCACTCGGCGATCTGCGCCGTCAACGCCACGGTTTCCTCGCGGTCCAGCGCCTTGCACTGGGCCGCCGTCAGCTTCTTGTTGGCCGCCTTGGTGGCGGCGCCCAGCAGGCGCTTGCCGGCGAAATCCTCATCCAGCGCATAGCCCTTGCCAGCCCGGAATTGCGTGCGCGCCTTCATGCCGTCACCGCCAGCTTGCGGTGTTCGATTTTCGTGCAGTGGTCCATCACCACCGCCAGCCCCGCCGCCCGCGCCAGCTGCGCCGCCCCCTCGTTGACGACGTCCAGCTGCAGCCACAGGCAGCCCGCCTTGACGGCGATGGCTTCCTCGGCGATGGGCAGGATATCCTCGGACTTGCGGAAGCAATCGACGATGTCGATGCGCGCTGGCGCTACCGCCGCTGCCGCCTCCGTCAAGGTGGCATAGGCGCGCTGGCCCAGCACGTCGCGCCCGGCGAGGGCTGGATTGACGGGCAGCACGCGGTAGCCATGCTGCAGCAGGTAATCGGCCACTTCGTGGCTGGCGCGTGCGGGCTTGTCGGACATGCCGACGATGGCGATGATGCGGCTGTCTTGCAGGATGCGGGCGATGTTGGACATATTTTTCTATGGTCAGGCGTGCGACATTGCCCGCCTAGCGTAGCAGATTCCCGTCCCGCCGGGAGCTAGCCAGAAGACCTGGCCGCGCGTATCGCCGCCATCTGCGCCACGAAGGCTTGTGCGCGCGCCGTCACGGCCGCGAAATCTCCCGTGGCGCCGGGGCCACTCAGGCTGCTGCCGATGCCCACGGCGACTGCGCCGCTGGCGAACCACTCGGCCAGGTTTTCCACCGTCACGCCGCCCGTCGGCATCAGCGGCGCTTGCGGCAACGGGGCGCGCAGGGCCTTGATGTAGGCGGGACCGAACATCTCGGCGGGGAAGACCTTGACGATGTCGGCGCCCGCCTGCAGGGCCGTGACGATTTCCGTCGGCGTCATGGCGCCCGGCATGGCCAGCACCTGATAGCGCTGGCACAGCGTAATGGTATCCACATTGACGCCGGGCGAAATGATGAACTGGCCGCCAGCCAGGATGGCCGCGCGCGCCGTCTCCGCGTCGAGCACCGTGCCCGCGCCCAGCAGCACGCCGTCGCCATGGCGCTCGCGCAGGGTGCGCAGTACGCCCAGGGTGCCGGGCGTGGTAAACGCTACTTCCAGCGCCGTGACCCCGCCGGCGATGCACGCCTCGGCGATCTGCAAGGCGACGTCCGGCGAACCGGCACGCACGATGCCCACCATGCCCCGTTCGAGGATGCCATTGAAAACCATGTGCTTTTGCATCTGCTCTCTCCTGTCAGGCCGGCAGAGCGCCGAAGCGCACTTCCGGCAAGCCGCGCACGCCCGGCTGGCGCGCATGAAACAGGCCACCGGCCAATGGCTCGGCCGCCAGCTGCGCCGGCGCCAGGCTTTCCTGCGCCGTGGTAATGAACAATTCGTCAAACGCGGCACCGCCCAGGCTCACGCAGCTGGGCTGCGACACAGGCAGGTGCACCGTGCGCTCGATGCTGCCATCGGGCGCGAAGCGCAGTACCTTGCCTGCCCCCCACTGCGCGCTCCACAGGTGGTCGTGGGCATCGATGGCGGCGCCATCGGCAGCACCCGGGCCAGGATCGAGCACGGCAAAGACCCGCACCTTGCTGGCGTCGCCGCCCAGATAGTCGTCCCAGCGGTAGATCGCCTTCTTCATCGAGTCGCAAAAATACATGGCCGTGCCATCGACGCTGAAGCAGATGCTGTTCGAGATGGCGATGGCCGGCAGCGGCAGGCGCTCCAGGGTCAGATCCAGGTTGAGGCGGTAAAAGCTGGCGATGGGGTCGCGGCATAGGCGCTCGTCGAGCGTACCGAAGACAAAGCGTCCCTGGCGGTCGCAGCGGCCATCGTTCAGGCGCGTCATGGGCAGGTCGCCCTCCACTGTGTGCAAGGGCGTGACGGCCCCGCTGCGTGCGTCAAACCACGCCAGGCGCGAGGCCAGTCCCAGCAGCAGGATATCGTCGCTCTCCGTCTGCGCGAAACAGGCCAGGCGTTCGGGCATGTCCCAGGTCTGGCGCGCGCCCGTGGCCAGCACCAGCGCATGCAGCTGGCAGCCTTCGATATTCGTCCAGAAAACCCGGCCGCTGCGTTCACACCAGCGTACGCCCTCGCCCAGGAAATTTTGCGCATCGACCAGTAATTGGGCCTGTGTCCCCATCTTTTTTCCTCTTTATTTTTCGTTCAATGCGATTCGCGCGGCACCGCCGAGCCGCGGCAGCCGACGAGAAAGTCGAGGTCCGCGCCTTCGTCGGCCTGCGTCACGTGCTTGATGTACATGGACTGGTAGCCGCCCTTCATGGCCGGCTGGGGGGCGCGCCATTCTTCACGCCGGCGCGCCAGTTCCGCCTCGTCGACGTCCAGGTGCAAGCGCCGGCCTTCCACATCGAGTTCGATCATGTCGCCGTCGCGCACCAGGGCCAGCGGGCCGCCCACGGCCGCTTCCGGCGCCACGTGCAGCACCACCGTGCCGTAAGCCGTGCCGCTCATGCGCGCGTCCGAGATGCGCACCATGTCGCGTACGCCCTGCTCCAGCAGTTTTTTCGGCAGTCCCATGTTGCCCACTTCCGCCATGCCAGGATAGCCCTGCGGGCCGCAATTTTGCAGCACCATCACGCAGCTGGCGTCGATATCGAGCGCGGGATCGTCGACTCTTTTCTTATAGTGTTCAATGCTGTGGAAGACGACGGCGCGGCCCCGGTGCCGCATCAGCGCCGGCGTGGCGGCCGATGGCTTGATGACGGCGCCGCGCGGCGCCAGGTTGCCATGCAGGACGGCGATGCCGCCCTCGTCCTTGAATGGCTGTGCCAGCGGCGTGATCACCTGCGGATTGAAATTTTCCGCTTCCGCCACGTTGACGGCCAGGGTGGCGCCCGTCACCGTCAAGGCCCCGCCATGCAGCTTGCCCAGCAAGTCGCGGATGATGACGGGCAGGCCGCCCGCATAGTAAAAGTCTTCCATCAGGTACTGCCCCGACGGCATCAGGTTCAGCAGGCACGGGATATCGCGGCCCAGGCGGTCCCAGTCGCCCAGGCGCATGTCCACGCCGATGCGCCCGGCGATGGCCAGCAGGTGGATCACGGCATTGGTCGAGCCGCCGATGGCGCCGTTGACCATGATGGCGTTTTCAAACGCTTCACGGGTCAGTATCTGCGACAATTTCAGGTCTTCATGCACCATGCCGACGATACGCCGGCCCGTCAATTGCGCCTGCAGCTTGCGGCGTGCATCGACGGCGGGAATGGCCGCGTTGCCGGGCAAGGTCACGCCCAGCGCTTCGACCATGCTGGCCATGGTGGAAGCCGTGCCCATGGTCATGCAGTGGCCGGCGGAGCGCGACATGCACGATTCGGCCTGCTTGAATTCGTTTGAGGTCATGCGGCCGGCGCGCACGTCCTCGGAAAACTTCCACACGTCCGTGCCCGAGCCGATGGGCTGGCCACGGTAATTCCCGTTCAGCATGGGGCCGCCCGACAGCACGATGGTGGGCAAGTCTACGCTGGCCGCGCCCATCAGGAGCGCTGGCGTCGTCTTGTCGCAGCCCGTCAGCAGCACCACGCCGTCGATGGGGTTGGCGCGGATCGATTCTTCCACATCCATGCTGGCCAGGTTACGGAACAGCATGGCCGTGGGCCGCAGATTCGATTCGCCCAGCGACATCACGGGAAACTCGACGGGAAAGCCACCCGCCTCGAGTACCCCCTTCTTGACCGCCTCGGCCAAGTCGCGGAAGTGGCCATTACAGGGCGTCAGTTCGGACCAGGTATTGCAGATGCCGATGACAGGGCGGCCATCGAAGGCGTCGCTGGGATAGCCCTGGTTCTTCATCCAGCTGCGGTGGATGAAACTATCCTTGTCGTCGCCGCCGAACCACGCTTGCGAGCGCAGGGGCCGCTTGGTTTTCAATTCGCTCATGCTGTCTCCTGGCGGGAAATCAGGCCGCGCGCGGCGGCGACCAGCAGGGCGCCATGGCCCGCCAGATGGTCTTGCTGCTGGTCGTCGACGACGATGCGCTTGCCGTAAAAGAAGCCCTGCTCCTCGATCAGCAGCGACAGCGCCTGGCGCAGCATGGGTTTGCCGGCGATGACGAGCGGTGTATCGGGACGCATCTGGATGGCCGTGCTGTTGCGCAGCGCCAGCAAGTCGCCGCTGAGCACGGCGCCCATCAGGAAATTGGCCCGCTCATTGCAGTCGACTGCACTGAACTGTCCCAGCGTGCGCACGCTGAAACAGGCGCGCGCCAGTCCCGTTTTTTGCGCTGCGGCGGCACCAGCCAGCAGCATCTTCGGCACCAGCGTCTGCGCAAAGCCGCCATCGACCGATTGCTTGATCAGGGTATGCTGCGAAATCGCCTGCAGCAGTTCGCCGGCGATGGTGGTGCTGCAGCCGAGGATGCGGCGCTGCTCGTCCACGCTGATCAGCTTTGTATGCGAACCAGGCACGATGATGGTGGCCGCGCCGCACAGCTGCAGCCGCTCCAGCAAGCCGATGACTTCCGTCTCTTCGCCGCGCATCATGTCCATCGCTTCGACGTTATGCAGGCCGATGGCGCCATGCTGGTTGCGCACGCCGGGAATCAGCCACAGGGGCTGGGACAGCACATCGGGCAAGTCCACCGCCCGCATGCCTTGCGCCAGCTGCGCCAGGCCGGCCGGTGCCGGCAAATGCGGCACTTCCTGCAAGCCCATGGGCGAACTGATCATGCCCGATGCCAGCGCCAGGTGCACCTCCGCCGGTGCGATGCCGGCGCTGGCCAGCACTGCCGCGATGGTCTCGCGCAGCGCCTGCTTCAGCGCGCCGTTATGGCCATCGATGGCCGTGTTGCGCACGCCCGTTTCCTGCTGCGCCTGGGCGAGCACCGCCCCGTCACGCCATAGCAGGGTACGCGTATTGGTGGTGCCGGCATCGATGGTGACTATATTCATGGGCGGGTTCGCAGCGGTCGGTAAGAAAGAAAAGAAAGGGGAAAAACTACCTCATGGTAGAACTGCCCCGCATATCTGACCAATCACTTATTTAACATCATTGATACCGGTTCGGATATGTCAAAATCGTCCATATCCTGCACGCCCAAACGGTAGACGAGCTTGAAGCGCCTCACCTGTCCCGGCTGCAATTGCACGCCCTGCGCCAGCAGGGAAAAACAACGCGCATCGGAGTACAGATGGCAACTGTCCTGGGTACTGGAAAAGCGCAGGACCCGCCCCGAAGCGGGGTCGGCAACCCGCGCCGCCTCGCGCAGCTGGCCGCTGCTCGTCCAGTAAAAGTCATGTCGGAATCCGGGCAAGTGCGCCAGCGCGGGCCAGGCCAGGCGCGACGCGAGCGGCGCCGGCTGGCGGAAGTCAAACGCGCTGCCCGCCACGTCGAGCGGAGAGGCGCTCGTGCAGCCGCCGGGCCAAGGCCGGTAATGGTCGGCAGCCAGGCGCAGCACATGGTCGCCGACGGTGGCAAGGCTGCCCTGCAGATTGAAGCGGGGCGCGGCAAGCGCAAACCGGGAAAACGTATCGGCCATGGCGGCGCAGTCGAGGTGCAGGCTGCCATCGTCGTCAAGCCGGTAGGCCAGGCGCACCGACAAGCCGTCGTGCGCCAGGTGCAGCAGCAAGCGGCCGTCGTCCGGCGGGTCGCACTGCCAGCCTGCGGGCGCACGCGCCGTCAGGTGCGCGGCGCCCAGCACGTCGGCCAGGCGGCCATAACGGTCGGGCGCCCACCAGGCCCGCACGCTGGCATCATGCGCGTCAATGGCCACGCACATGCCGCGCGCATTGCGCAGCAGATGCATCATGGTGCCTGCCCGGGGGCTGGCGGAGGCCGGCTGCGCTGCTGGAATTCGCGCGGCGTGCAGCCGAGTTCGCGCTTGAAGACGGCGTGCATGTACTGCACCGTGGTAAAGCCGCAACGCACGGCCACCTCGGCCACCTGGCCCGGACCGCGCGCCAGCAGGGTCTTGGCCGCATCGAGCTTGAAATGCAGGATCTCGTCGTGCACGCTGCGCCCCAGCTCGTGGCGGAAGTGCGCTTCCAGCGAGGAGCGCGACACGCCCACGTAATCGGCCACCTGCTCCGTCTTGATGCCCTGGCAGGCGTACTGGCGGATGAAGTGGCGCGCCTGCATCACCTGCGGATGCTGGAAGGGCTGGTGGCGCGTGGAGGCGAGCACGTTCAGGCCAGCCGGCGGCACCAGGATGCGCGTGCCGGACAGGCGCGCGCCGTTCAACATCTGGTGCAGCAAATGCGCGGCCGTGCGGCCCATTTCCTCCGTCCCCTGGATCACGGAACTCAAGGGAATGCGCGTGAGCATGCGCGCCAGCGGATCGTTGTCGATGCCGATCAGGGCGACTTGCTCCGGCACGGCGATCCCCGCGTGCATGCAGGCTTGCAGCAGCTGGCGCGCGCGCGCATCGCTCACCGCAATGATGCCCACGGGTTTTTCCAGGCTGTTCAGCCACGCGATCTGCTGCTCCACCGCCTCGTCCCACGAGGGCGCGCTGGTGGCGACGCCGCGGTACACGTCGGCGCGCATGTGGTCGCGCTGCATCAGCGCGCAGAACGCCGTTTCGCGCTCCTGCGCCCAGCGGTTGACGTCGGCCTCGGGCAGGCTGAAACAGGCAAAGCGCGTCAGGCCCGCTTCCACCAGGTGGTCGTAGGCCAGCTTGACGATCTTGAAATTATCGGTGGCCACGTAGGGAATGCCGGCCGGGTAGGCGTCTTCGCGCGCATACGAGCCGCCCACGGCCACCACGGGCACGCGGCTGTGCGCCAGCGCCGCGCACACGGCGGGATCGTCGAAATCGGCGATGATGCCGTCGCCCTGCCAGCGCTCGATGCCGGGCAGGCGGCAGCGAAAATCCTCTTCCAGGAACAGGTCCCACGACACGCGCGTGGTGTTCAGGTAGGCGGCGACGCCCGCGATGATGTCGCGGTCATAGATCTTGTTCCCGTTGAACAGCAGCGCGATGCGATGCGCGGTCGGTAACTTCATGCTGGTGTCTCCTCCATGTGGCGGCCGGGACGTATATTCATCCCTGGCTGCCGGTCACGCATCGGTCTTACCTGCGTCCCGCCCTGGTGCTGACATCTACCCAGACGGCAAGGGTCAGAATACTGCCTTTCACGATCATCTGCCAGTAGGTATCCACATCCAGCATGGACATGCCGTTATCGAGGCTGGCCATGACCAGCGCGCCGATCAGCGCCCCGTACACGGTGCCCGAGCCGCCGCGCATCGAGGTACCGCCGATGAAACAGGCAGCGATGGCATCGAGTTCGCTGAAGGTACCGGCCGAGGGTGAGCCGGCCGCCAGCCGGCCCGTGTTGATCAAGCCCGCCAGCGCGCACATCAGGCCCATGATGCCGAAGATCCACAGCTTGACGGCTTTCACATTGATGCCGGACAGACGCGTCGCTTCCATATTGCTGCCGACAGCGTAGATGCGCCGGCCAAACACAGTCTGGCTGGTGATGTAGCTGAACAGGCCCAGCAGCGCCAGCAACAACAGCACGGGCAGCGGGATGCCTTCATAACCGTTCAGGGTCTGCACGAAGGCATACAGCACGGCGCCGATGACGATCACGCGCAGGCCATCGAGCCAAGCAGCCGTCTGCGGCAAGCCATGCTGCGCGCGGCTCATGCGTGCGCGCCACGTCAGGAAGGCGGCCAGCAGGAACAGGCCGATGCCCAGCGCGATGCCGGGCAGTGCGGGCAGGTAACCCTGCCCCAGGTAGACCAGCGGCTCGGAGACGGGCGCGATGGTGATGCCGCCCGTGATGCCCAGCAAAATGCCGCGGTACGCCAGCATGCCGCCCAGGCCGACGATGAAGGACGGAATGCCCCGGTACGCCGTCAAGTAGCCATTCAAGAGGCCGATCACCAGGCCGCAGCCCAGCACGGCCGCCAGGTTCAGCGCCAGCGGCCAGTGCTGCGTCACGTCCAGCACGGCGGCGATGCCGCCCAATAGCCCCAGCAGCGAGCCGATGGACAGGTCGATCTCGCCGGCGATAATCACCAGCACCATGCCGCAGGCGAGGATGCCCGTCACCGACATCTGGCGCAGCAGATTCGACAGGTTGCGCGGCGTGAGGAAGCTGCCCTCCGTCTTCCAGGAAAAGAAGGCCCAGATCAGCGCCACGGCGATCAGCAGGGCCAGCATCTTGTATTGGGTGAACAGCTGTTTGACATTCATCGGTTTCATGCGGCGGGTTCCTTGTTTGCGGTCGTGGCGGCGGGCGCCGGATGCTGTGACAGCGCCGCCGCCAGCACGGTTTCCTGGCTCAGGCCATCGTTGATGAAGTCGCCGCGCAGCCGGCCTTCGCCCATCACCAGCACGCGGTCGGACACGCCCAGCACTTCGGCCAGTTCCGACGAGACCATGATGATGGCCACGCCCCGGTCGGCCAGCGCCAGCATCAGTTTGTAGATTTCATATTTGGCGCCCACGTCCACGCCGCGCGTGGGCTCGTCGAGGATCAGCACGCGGGGGCGCGTCAGCAGCATTTTGGCCAGCACGGCCTTTTGCTGGTTGCCGCCCGACAGGCTCGTAATGGGCAGCGACGGGCTGGCCGTTTTCAGCTCCAGCTGGGCGATCTCGCCGCGCACGGCCGACAGTTCCGCCTCGCCATCGATGCGCGTGGCGCGCGCGAATTGCTCCAGCACGGCCAGCGTAATGTTCTGCCCCACGTCCAGGTCGGGCACGATGCCGTGGTGCTTGCGGTCTTCCGGCACCATGGCCAGGCCCATGGCGATGGCTTTTTGCGGCGAGCCGGTGTCGATGCGGCGGCCATCGAGCCACACCTCGGCCTGGCACGGCCCCTGGTAGGCACCGAACAGGGCGGAGACGAGCTCCGTGCGCCCCGCGCCCACCAGGCCGGCGATGCCGAGGATCTCGCCCTTGCGCAGGGTGAACGACACATCGTCGACGCGCTTGCGCTGCGGGTTGTCCACATCGATGCACGTGACGTGGCGCGCCTCGAACAGCACCTCGCCGATGGCCGCAGGCGCATTGTTCCCCACTGCGCGCTGCGGATACAGCTGGCTCATTTCGCGGCCCACCATTTGCGCGATGATGCGCTCGACGTTCATCTGCGCCATCGGCGTGGTGGCGATGTGCTTGCCATCGCGGATGACGACGATGGTGTCGCAGATGGCGGCCACTTCATCGAGCTTGTGCGAAATGTAGATGCAGGTGACGCCCTTGGCCTTCAACGCGCGCAGGATATCGAGCAATACGGCGATTTCCGACGCCGTCAGCGACGACGACGGCTCGTCGAGGATCAGCAATCGCGCATTCTTGTTGAGCGCCTTGGCGATTTCCACCAACTGCTGGTGGCCGCCGCCGTAATTCATCACGGGCAGCGCCACGTTCAGCTGCGGAATCTTCAGTTCGCGCAGCAATTCGTCGGCGCGCTTGTACATGGCGCTATAGTGCATGCGCCCGCCGGGCAAGGTGATTTCGCGGCCCATGAAGATATTCTCGGCCACGGACAGCTGCGGCACCAGCATCAGCTCCTGGTGGATGATGATGATGCCTGCGTCTTCCGTATCGCGAATGGACTGCGCGCGCAGGGGCTGGCCATCCCACAGGATCTCGCCATCCCAGGTGCCGTGCGGGTACACGCCGGACAGCACCTTCATCAGGGTCGACTTGCCGGCGCCATTCTCGCCGCACAGGCCGATGCACTCGCCGGCCCGCACCTGCAGGTCGATGCCATCGAGCGCACGGACACCGCCTACGCGGGCGTCGCCAAACTGTTTGACGATGCCTTTCATTTCAAGCAGATAGTCAAGCATGCTCACTCTCGTTGCGGATACGGGAAAAAATGTCGGCTTAGCGCGCAGCGCGTCAGCCGACATCAGGCGGGCGATCAATTACCGAGCTGCGCCTTGGTATAGAAACCGTCGTCGACGAGAATGTTCACGTTCGCCTTGGTCAAGGGCGTGGGTTTGAGTAGCACAGTGCTGACCTTTTTCAGGCCATTGTCATAGCTGGAGTTGTAGGCGGGCTTCTCGTTGCGCGCCAGTTGCACGGCCAGCTTGGCTGCTTCGGCGGCGATGGTCTTCAGCGGCTTGTAGACGGTCATCGCCTGCGTGCCGGCGATCACGCGCTTGACGGCCGCCAGGTCGGCGTCCTGGCCCGACACGGGCACCTTGCCCGCCAGCTTTTGCGCGGCCAGCGCCTGGATGGCGCCGCCGGCCGTGCCGTCGTTCGAGGCGACGATGGCGTCGATCTTGTTATTGTTCGCCGTCAGCGCGTTCTCCACGATGGACAGGGCTTCCGTGGCGCTCCAGTCCTTCACCCACTGCTGGCCCACGACCTTGATGTAGCCCTTGTCGATGTACGGCTTCAAGACCTTCAACTGGCCTTCACGCAGCATCTTGGCGTTGTTGTCCGTCGGCGCGCCGCCCAGCAGGTAGTAATTGCCCTTCGGCTGCAGCTTGACGACGCCCTCGGCCTGCATCTCGCCCACTTTCTCGTTGTCGAACGAGATGTAGGCGTCGATGTCGGCGCCCAGGATCAAACGGTCATACGACAGCACCTTGATGCCGGCCTTTTTCGCTTCCTTGATGGTGTTGTTGAGCACCGTCGCGTTGAACGGCACGATCACCAGCACGTCCACGCCGCGCGAGATCAGGTTTTCGATCTGCGAAATCTGGCGCTGCTCGCTGGCGTCGGCCGATTGCACGAAAACCTTGGCGCCCTGCTTCTCGGCCGCGGCGATGAAGAAATCGCGGTCGCGCGTCCAGCGCTCGACGCGCAAATCGTCGATGGAAAAGCCGATCTTCGGGTTCTTCGCGTCGGCCAGGGCGGCGCTGCTGGTCAGCGCCAGCATGGCGGTCATGATGGCTGCACTGATGATCTTGTTCATTACGTGTCTCCTTGTTGGATTTTATTAACGACGTTTTTTAACTGCGGGTACAACGGACAACAAATAAACTAGTGATTGTGGCGCGGCAGCGTCTGCCCGACGGCGCGGTATTTCAGCGCCAGCTCCATGCAGGCGCCCGTCTCCAGCTGGCCCACGCTGGCGCGGTAGATCTCCTGCCACGGCGTGGCGCTGGCGTTGACGGGGGGCGGTAGCGCCATAGCGCGGCGCGCCAGCTCAACGCTGTCGACCAGCATGTCGCAGCGCCCGCCGTTCAAGTCCACGCGGATGATGTCCCCCGTGCGCAGCAGGGCCAGGCCGCCGCCGACGGCGCTTTCCGGCGACGCGTTCAGGATCGAGGGGCTGTCCGAGGTGCCCGACTGGCGTCCGTCGCCCAGGGTCGGCAGGTTCAAGATGCCGGCCTTGAGCAAGGCGTCGGGCGGCTGCATGTTGACCACTTCGGCCGAGCCGGGCCAGCCCACGGGGCCTGCGCCGCGCATCACCAGCATGCAGCTGTCGTCGATATTGAGCGCCGGGTCGTTGATGCGCGCGTGGTAGTCGGCTGAACCGTCGAAGACGATGGCGCGCGCCTCGAACACGCCCTCGCTGCCAGGGCGCGACAGGTAGCGCTCGCGGAAAGTGGGCGAGATCACGCTGGTCTTCATGATGGCGAAATCGAACAGGTTGCCCTGCAAGGCCATGAAACCGGCCTTTTCCTTCAATGGCGCGGCAAACGGCCGAATCATCTCGCGGTCCGCGCTTTCGCGGCCTTGCAGGTTGGCCGCCATGCTCTGGCCCGTGATCGTCAACCGGTCCGCGTGCAGCAAGCCCGCCTGCTGCAGTTCCCACATGATGGCCGGCACACCGCCGGCGCGGTGGAAGCGCTCGCCCAGGTATTTCCCGGCCGGCTGCATGTTCAGCAGCAGCGGCACGTCGTAGCCGTGGGCCATCCAGTCGCTCGAATGCAGTTCTACGCCAGCATGGCGCGCCATGGCCATCAGGTGCGGCTGCGCATTGGTCGAGCCGCCGATGGCCGCGTTGACGATGATGGCATCCAAAAATGCCTCGCGCGTGAGGATGCTCGACGGGCGCACGTCCTCATGCGCCATGCCGACGATGCGGCGCCCCGTTTCGTAGGCAATCTGGCCCCGCTCGCGGTAGGGCGCGGGAATGGCCGCGCAGCCCGTCAGGGACATGCCCAGCGCCTCGGCCAGCGCATTCATGGTCGATGCCGTGCCCATGGTGTTGCAATGGCCGGCCGACGGCGCCGAGGCGGCGGCGATCTGCAGAAATTTGTCATTGTCGATGACGCCTGCGGCCAGCTGGCGGCGGCCTTTCCAGATGGCGGCGCCGGAACCCACCAGTTCGCCATCCATCCAGCCGTCGAGCATGGGGCCGCCCGACAGCACGATGGCGGGAATGTCCACCGTGGCGGCGGCCATCAGCTGGGCCGGCGTGGTCTTGTCGCAGCCCGTCGTCAGCACCACGGCGTCGATCGGATAGCCATGCAGGATCTCCACCAGGCCCAGGTACGCGAGGTTGCGGTCCAGGGCGGCAGTGGGACGGCGGCAATTTTCAAAGATCGGGTGCAGCGGGAATTCCATCGGAATGCCGCCCGCATCGCGGATACCGTCGCGCACGCGCTGCGCCAGTTCCAGGTGGATGCGGTTGCACGGGCTGATATCGCTGCCGCTTTGCGCAATGCCGATGATGGGCCGGCCCGAGCGCAGTTCCTCGACCGTGATGCCGTAGTTCATGAAGCGCTCCAGGTACAGGGCCGTCATGTCGATGTGCTCAGGATTGTCGAACCAGTCCTGCGAGCGGAAGCGCCGTGCCTGGCGATTGCCTGGGGTGCTCATGCGCCGTACCATCCTGCATCGACGAAATACTCGCGCCCCGTGCACTTGGCCGCGTTGTCGGACGCGAGGAACAGCGCCAGCGCCGCCACGTCTTCCGGCTCCACGCGCGTCTGCAGGCATTGTCCCTGCAGGATCACGGCTTCCGCTTCCGGCGTATGCCACAGGCGCTCCTGGCGCGGCGTGCGCACGGCGCCAGGAATGATGCAGTTGACGCGGATGCCGTCGAGACCCAAGTCGCGCGCCAGGCCATGCGTCAGCCCTTCGATGCCGGCCTTGGCCGTCATGTAGATCGACAGGTTGGCCTGCGCCAGGTGCCAGGAAATCGAACCGAGATTGAGGATCACGCCGCAGCCCTTGGCGCGCATGGACGGCGCCACGGCCTGGGCGCAGAAATACTGGTGGCGCAGGTTGACGGCCATGCGTTCGTCCCAGTAGGCGGGCGTGACATCCTGCAGCTGGTGGCGGTCGTCATTGGCCGCGTTGTTGACGAGGATATCTGTGGCGCCACCGCTGCTGCCGATGTCGGCAAAGGTGGCGGCCAGTGCATCGAGATCCGTCAGGTCGCAATAGCGGAAAACGGGCGGCTGCGGCAGGTGCGCCAGCTTTTCCTGCAGCGCCAGCGACGCCTCGCGGGCGATGTCGAGAAAGGTGACGTGGGCGCCCTGGCGCGCGAATGCTTCGACGATGGCCACGCCGATGCCTGTGCCACCGCCCGTGATGACGACGCGCTTGTTGGCCAGGCTGGGGTAAGTTGCATGCTGCATGGTGTCTCTCGTTATGGGAATGGGGAAATCAGATCAGGCCGCGCCGCGCCAGGTTCTGGTACAGGGCGCGCACGCCAAAGGTCCAGGGCGGGATCGCATCGCAGCGCTGCACTTCATTGACCAGCGCCCCCAGCGCGGCGCTGGCGATGGTGACGCGGTCGCCCAGGTGGTGCGTAAAACCGCCGCCCTGCGCGCCGCGGTCTTTCACGGGCGAGAACATGGTGCCGAGGAAAAGCATGAAGCCATCCGGATACTGGTGGTATGCGCCGGCCGTCTGACGCACCAGATCCAGCGGATCGCGGCTGATCTCGCGCATGAAGCTGGCGCCTTCCAGTACAAAACCGTCGTCCTCGCCCTCGATCAGCAGCGACACTTCCGCCTGGCGCACGGTGTCGAGCGTAAAACCCTCGTCGAACAGGCGGATGAAGGGGCCGATGGCGCAGGAGCCGTTGTTGTCCTTGGCCTTGCCCAGCAACAGGGCGCTGCGCCCTTCGATGTCGCGCAGGTTGACGTCGTTGCCCAGGGAGGCCCCCAGCACGACGCCGCGGCTGTTGACGGCCAGGACGATCTCGGGCTCCGGGTTGTTCCAGGCGGATGACGGCAGCAGGCCCACCTGCGCACCGCAGCCCACCGACGACATCGGCTGCGCCTTGGTAAACACTTCCGCATCGGGACCGATGCCCACCTCCATGTACTGCGACCAGGCGCCACGCTGCTGCAGCTGCTGCTTCAGGCGCTGCGCCGCCTCCGAGCCGGGACGCAGGGCCGACAGGTCGCTGCCCAAAGTATCTTGCAGCGCGCCGCGCAAGCTGGCGGCACGCGCCGCGTCGCCGCCCGCCTGCTCCTCGATCACGCGCTCGAGCAGGCTGACGGCAAACGTCACGCCGCAGGCCTTGATCGGCTGCAGATCGCATGGCGCCAGCAGCAGCGGCCGATCTGCCGGCGCATTCAACGCTTGCGCCATCAGCGCCTGCACGGGACCGAGCGCGGTGCCCGGCGCATGGCGGGCGATACCCAGCGCATCGTCGCTCTCGAACAGCTCGGCCACGGTGGCGACCGTTTCTGTGATGTCGACGACTTCACCGCCGCGCACGGCGACGACGCAAGGGCCATCGCGCCAGATGCGGCCAATCAGGGTAGCCTGCGCCAGGTCGGCGGGTAGCAGGGAAGCGGGAGAAATCGGCAACATGGCAGCTTTCAGAAAAATCGTCATCGGGTGGCTGAATTTCAAGTTCGGACCGATTCTGCGCGCCGCCATGGGTCACCGCAATTACGAAAATCACCAAATTGCATGATGATTATTGGTATTGCGACGCACCAAAAAGTGCCTGGACAAAGCCCTGTACAGGCGTCCTTTCGCGCGTCTGGGGCAAGTCTTTTTGCGCATCGCATCAATCGCGCCAGCGATACCGTTTTGGATATCGACAATGCGAAAAAAGTGATTGGTGGGGCCGGTATGGACAAACTAGTATCAGCCGTGGCCCACATGCGGCCATCGGCACGGAGCCGGCCCACAGAGACCGCGACGCCGGCACATTCACACTCAAAAGACGGTGGAGACCTGAAATGAAAACAACAATGAAAATGCTGGCCGCGAGCCTGGCGCTGGCCATCTCCGGCATGGCGGTAATGCCCATGGCAAGCGCCGCGGACAAGGGCGCGATCGGCATCTCGATGCCGACCAAATCCTCGATGCGCTGGATCGCCGATGGCGACAATATGGTCAAGGTGTTCAAGGAACGCGGCTACAAGACGGACCTGCAGTTTGCCGACGACGATATCCCCAACCAGCTGGCGCAGGTGGAAAACATGATCACCAAGGGCGCCAAGGTGCTGGTGATTGCCGCCATCGACGGCACCACCCTGTCGAACGTGCTGCAAAAGGCGGCCGACAAGGGCATCAAGGTTATTTCCTATGACCGCCTGATCCGCGGCACGAAGAACATCGATTACTACGCCACCTTCGACAACTTCCAGGTCGGCGTGCTGCAGGCTGGCTATATCGAATCGGCGCTGAAGCTCAAGGAAGGCAAGGGCCCGTTCAATATCGAACTGTTCGGCGGTTCGGCCGACGACAATAACGCGCACTTCTTCTACAACGGCGCCCTGTCGGTGCTGAAACCCTATATCGACAGCGGCAAGCTGGTGGTGCGCTCGAAGCAGATGGGCATGGACAAGGTGGCCACCCTGCGCTGGGACGGCGCCGTGGCGCAGGCACGCATGGACAACCTGCTCAGCGCCTACTATGGCAATGCACGCGTCGACGCCGTGCTGTCGCCCTATGATGGCCTGAGCATCGGCATCCTGTCGTCGCTCAAAGGCGTCGGTTACGGCACGCCGAAGCAGCCCTTCCCCGTCGTCACTGGCCAGGATGCGGAAATCCCGTCCGTCAAATCCATCATCCGCGGCGAGCAGTCATCGACCGTGTTCAAGGACACGCGCGAGCTGGCCAAGGTGACGGCCAATATGGTCGACGCGATGATGAGCGGCAAGACGCCGGCCGTGAACGATACCAAGACCTACAACAACGGCATCAAGGTGGTGCCGTCCTATCTGCTCAAGCCCGTCACCGTCGACAGGGCAAACTGGAAGCAGGTGCTGGTCACGGGCAGCGGCTATTACACCGAAGCGCAAGTGAAGTAAGACGCACGCGGTAAGCAAGGCCCGGCCTGGCCGGGCCCAGAGAGGTTATATGACGAACACGATCCTGGAAATGCGCGCGATACGCAAGACCTTCCCGGGCGTCGTTGCGCTCGACAATGTGAACCTGCGGGTGCGCAGCGGCGAGATCCACGCCATCGTGGGAGAAAACGGCGCCGGCAAATCCACCCTGATGAAGGTACTGAGCGGCGTCTACGGCCATGGCAGCTACACGGGCGATATCGATTACCAGGGCCAGACGCGGCATTTCCGCGGCATCAAGGACAGCGAGGAAATCGGCATCATCATCATTCACCAGGAACTGGCGCTGGTGCCGCTGCTGTCGATCGCCGAGAATATCTTCCTCGGCAACGAGCCGGCAAGAATGGGCGTCATCGACTGGGAATACGCGCAAGGCAGGACGCGCGAGCTGCTGCAGAAGGTCGGCCTGAAGGAGTCGCCCGACACCCTGGTCACCAACCTGGGCGTGGGCAAGCAGCAGCTGATCGAAATCGCCAAGGCGCTGTGCAAGGACGTCAAGCTCCTGATCCTCGACGAACCGACGGCCAGCCTGAACGAAAGCGACAGCGCGGCCCTGCTCGACCTGCTGCTGGAGCTGAAACGCCAGGGCATCGCCTCGATCCTGATCTCGCACAAGCTCAATGAAATTTCGCGCGTCGCCGATGCCATCACGGTGCTGCGCGACGGGAACACGGTTGACAGCTTCGACTGCCGTATTGAGGCCGTCAGCGAAGACCGCATCATCGAAAAAATGGTCGGGCGCGAGATGGCCGACCGCTATCCGCCGCGGCGGCCTTCCATCGGCGAAACCATTTTTGAGGTGCGCGACTGGCGCGTGTTCCATCCCGAACACGCCGACCGTCCCATCATCAAGGGCATCAACCTGCACGCCAGGAAGGGCGAGATCATCGGCATCGCCGGCTTGATGGGTTCAGGACGCACGGAACTGGCGATGAGCATCTTTGGCCGCGCCTACGGCCAGCGCATCAGCGGCACGGTGCTCAAGAACGGCCGGGAGATCGATGTCAGCACCATCGGCAAGGCCATCGCCCACGGCCTGGCGTATGTGACGGAAGACCGCAAGGGCCTGGGTCTGATCCTCGAGGAGGACATCAAGAAAAACACCAGCCTGGCCAACCTGGACGCCGTGGCGAAGCACATGGTGATCGACGAGGCGCGCGAATTCGGCGTGGCCGACGATTTCCGCCGCAGGCTGAAGATCCGCTGTTCCAGCATCCTGCAAAAGGTGGTCAACCTGTCCGGCGGCAACCAGCAGAAAGTGGTGCTGGCGAAGTGGCTGTTTTCGCGTCCGGACATCCTGATCCTCGATGAACCGAGCCGGGGCATCGACGTGGGCGCCAAGTACGAAATCTACAGCATCATCAGCGAGCTGGCCGCCGAAGGCAAATGCATCATCATGATTTCCTCGGAAATGCCTGAATTGCTGGGCATGTGCGACCGGATCTACGTCATGAACGAAGGCCGCTTCGCGGCCGAATTAAGCGCAGCAGAGGCGTCGCAGGAGAGAATCATGCGCGCCATCGTCACACACGGAGACAAGCATGGAGAATAAACTGACTGCGGATGCGGCAGCGACGACAGGCAGCCCCCCTGGCACGGTACCTGCCGCCAAAAGCCACGCCGGCTTCCTGAAAAATAATATGCGCGACTACGGCATGCTGCTGTCGCTGATCGTCATCATGGGCTTCTTCCAGTACATGACGGACGGCACCCTGATGCAGCCGCTGAACCTGACCAACCTGGTGCTGCAGAACAGCTACATCGTCATCATGGCGCTGGGCATGCTGATGGTGATCGTGGCGGGCCATATCGATTTATCCGTCGGTTCGGTGGTGGGCTTCGTCGGCGCGCTGGCTGCCGTCCTGATCGTCAATTACCACATGCACTTTATCGCTGCCAGCATCCTGTGCCTGATCGCCGGCGCCGTCATCGGCGGCGCCCAGGGCTATTTTGTCGCTTTTTTCAAGATCCCCTCCTTCATCGTCACCCTGGCCGGCATGCTGGTGTTCAAGGGCCTGACCCTGGCGCTGCTGGCGGGCCAGTCGGTCGGCCCCTTCCCCGAAGGCTTCCAGATGCTCAGCTCGGGCTTCCTGCCCGACCCATTTGGCGGCGAGAACCTGCGCGGCCTGTCGCTGCTGCTGGGGGTGATCGCCGCCGCGGCACTGATCGTCACCTCGCTGCGTAGCCGCGCCAAGCAGCTCAGGCACGGCATGGAAAACGAGCCGCGTGCCTTCTTCCTGCTGAAAAATGGCATCTTTGCCGCCGTGATGGTGTATTTCAGCTATCTGCTGGCATCGTACCGCGGCTTTCCCAACGTGCTGGCCGTGATGTCGGTGCTGATCGTCGCCTACACCTTCATTACCAACCGCACCGTGCTGGGACGCCGCGTCTACGCCGTGGGCGGCAACGAAAAGGCGGCGCGCCTGTCCGGCATCAAGACGGAACGGGTCAGCTTCTACACCTTCGTCAACATGGGCATGCTGGCCGCCCTTGCCGGCCTGATCTTCGCGGCGCGCCTGAACACGGCCACGCCCAAGGCGGGCACGGGTTTCGAACTGGACGTGATCGCCGCCTGCTTCATCGGCGGCGCTTCCGCCTCGGGCGGCGTGGGCAAGGTGATGGGCGCGGTGATCGGCGCCTTCATCATGGGCGTGATGAACAACGGCATGTCCATCATGGGCATCGGCATCGACTACCAGCAGGTGATCAAGGGCCTGGTGCTGCTGGCGGCCGTGTTCCTCGACGTGGTCAACAAGAACAAGTAGCCCGGTTCGAGCCTTAGGGGGCTCTGGCCGGCGTTCGCGCCGGCCTTTTTTACATATAACGTCGGACAAAAGCGTAGCGAGCGGCAGCAAGTTGTGGCTGAGAAGCGCAGCTGTGCTAGTAGCTTATGTCAGACGTTGGCGGCCAATCGCGCCGCGCGATCCCCCCACCACGCCGCTTCCTCGAACACGGAAAAGCCCGACAAATCGGCATGCGCGAACAGGATGGCACCGTCGTGCTCGCGCAGCGCTTTCAAGCCCGCATTGCTGCGAAATCCCGGCAAGGGAGCGGCCATGGCGTGGCCGCGCACGGTGATGTCGACGCGTTCGACGCAGCTGGCAAAATCGCGCCCGTATGCCGTTTTCAGGTCGACGCTGGCCAGCGCCAGCAACTGCTCGGGCGTGGCCGTGTCGAGCCACTTGCGCGCTTGCTGTGGCGTGCGGTCGGACAGGGCCACGTAGGCGCTGAAGACGGTTTTCTCGGGCGGGCGCACGCGGATATCCTGGTGCGTGGACACCACATAACCGAGGCCCGGCTCCTGGTACACCACGTTGTCCCAGCACAGGGGCGCGTGCGGCAGTTCGTCGGGAAAGCGTTTAAGTAAAAAATTCGCCACCAGCCACGGCGCATACGCGGGCGTATCGCGTTTGAGGTCGAAACCATAGTCGGCGATATTGCTCACCACGCGCGCAGCCACATACAAGGGCATGGCACAGATGGCCTTGCGCGCCTTGACCAGGTAGGTGCGTGGCTGGCCATCGACCAGTTCCAGGCACAGCGCCTCGACGCCGTTGCTCGTCGTCGTGAGGGAAACCACCGTGCCCGCATGACGTTTGACACCTGAGGCTTGCTCCATGGCCGTGGCGACCGGTTGCATGCCGCCCGGCCAGGTCAGCCAGGCGCCATTGCCGGCATTCGCCGCCTGGCCCCAGCGGCTGCAGTAGTAATGCAGGCCGGCCCAGGCCGACACCTGATCGTAGCGCGTGCCGTAGTCGTCGCGGCAGCAGTAGTTCAAATACCAGTGCAAGGTGGGCGAGGTATAGCCTTCGCGCTCCAGCCACTGCTTCAAGGTGATGTCATCGAGCGCCTGCCAGGCCGGGTCCTGCGACGACTCCACCGTGGGGAAGACAAAGACGCGCTTGCCGTCGTTGCCATGCGTCTGGCGCAGGCGCCGTACCTCGGCAAAGAAGCGCTCATGCTGCGCCAGTTCCGCCGGCGGCACGCCTTCCGTGGGGATGAAGCCGTCCTGCCACTGGCCGTTGAACAGCAGGCGCTCCTCGGGCGCGTGCAGGATGTAGCGCTCGTCGTAAGTCGGCTTTTCCGCCATCGGATCGCGTTGGATGATGCCCAGGTCGAACAGGATTTCGCGCACGTGCGTCGATTCGGGCGACGGCAGCGGCAGATAGTGGCCGCCCGTAGGATAGGCCAGGTCGCCGAACTGCCCGCCGGCCGCATTGCCATACGGCTGCGGCCCATCGATCATGAGGAAATCCCGGTGCCCCAGCTTGTTCAGGCGCCAGGCAGCCGTCAGGCCCGCGATGCCGGAACCAAAGATGGCCACGTCGGTGCTGATGGTTTCCGCAGGCGGCGGCAAAGTCTTGTGCTCGCGCAGCAGCTCGCGCAAATAATGGCCTTCCGAGCGGCCCGGATACAGCACCCTGGGCGTGATTTCCTGCCAGCGCAGATAGGCGGCGATGCTGCCGGTGCCGGCCACCGCTGCCGCGGTCCCGCCGGCAGCCCACAGCATGAAGGAACGGCGCCGCATCAGCGGATTACCCGGTTCCAGTCCTGCTCGAATTCATGCACGAGCGACTGGGTATTCAAGCGGTTCGGCGCCATCGGCAGGGGCTGCATGTCGGGTGGGAAGATGAACATTTCGCGCGTGGTGTCCGCATTCAGGTAGCGCATGGGCAGGCGGTATGTCGCCGGTGGCTGGTAGTCGAGCTGCGGCGAGGCGAGTATAAAACCCCATTCGCCGAACGAGGGCACGTAGGCGTGATACGGCCAGGTGCGCATGCCCACTTCGCGCAGGGTGGCATCGATGGTCCAGTAGGCGTGCGGCGCGAAGAACGGCGACGTCGACTGCACCACCATCAGGCCCTTGGCGGCCAGGTGCTTTTTCACCAGGTCGTAGAACGGCACGGAATACAGTTTGCCAAGCGCGAAGCTGGACGGATCCGGGAAGTCGACGATGGCCGCATCGAACATGTCGCCATTATTGCGCAGCCAGACGGCGGCATCGGCATTGACGACGGTGACGCGCTTGTCCGAGAACGAGCCGTTGTTCAACTTGGCCAGTTCCGGGCGCGTGGTAAACGCGGCCGTCATGGCGGGGTCCAGGTCCACCAGCGTGACGTGCTCGATATTCGGATAGCGCAGGATTTCGCGCAGCGCCAGGCCGTCGCCGCCGCCCAGCACCAGCACGCGGCGCGCCCAGGGCAACGCTTCCAGCAAGGGATGCACGAGCGCTTCATGGTAACGGTACTCGTCGCGCGAGGAAAACTGCAGGTTGCCATTGATGTACAGGCGTGTATCGTCCTTCCAGCGCGTGATCACGAGGCGCTGGTAAGGGGTGGTGGTGGAATACACGATCTCGTCGCCGAACAGGCCGTGTTCGCCCCAAGCCACCATGCGGTCGGACATGGCAAAGCCGGCGACGAGCAGCAGCATCACGGCACAGGCGCGCAGGAAACGTCCCGTCAGGTTCTTCAGCTCCGCGCGAAACACATGGATCGTCCACAGGCCCACGCCCACATTCAGCATGCCGAACAGGAAACCCGTGCGTACCAGGCCAAGGTAGGGCGACAGCACCAGCGGGAACAGCAGGGAGACGGCCAGCGCGCCCAGGTAGTCAAAGGTCAGCACGCGGCTGACCAACTCGGAAAATTCCGTCTGGCGCGAATTCAGGGCGCGCATCACCAGCGGCACTTCCATGCCGACCAGTGCGCCGATGAGGAAAACCATCACATACAATAAGGCGCGGAATGGCGCCGCCATCCACGAGAATGTCATGAAGAGGATGGCGGCCGACAGGCCACCGATCAGGCCCACGGCCAGTTCGATGTCGACGAAGCGCGAGAGCACGTCGTCATCCCGCACATACTTTGAAAAGTGAGCACCCACACCCATGGCAAACAGGTAGCAGCCGATGATGGTGGAAAACTGCAGGATGGAGTCGCCGAGCAGGTAGCTGGACATGGCGCCGGCGATCAGCTCATAAGCGAGGCCGCAGGAGGCGACCACGAAGACGGACAAAATCAGAATCTTTTTGTTCATGGGGCTTTTTTTGTTCTAATATGCTGTGACGTTATTAACTTGATCATTCGTTGCTCATCTCGGCCTCGTCTTGCCGCGACCCGCACGCGTGATCACTACGAGGAATGCCGTGCCCGACATCCTAAACTATCTGATCCATCTTTTACTGGCCGCCGCGCTGCTGATTGTATTTTTTATCATCTATACGCGCGTCACGCCGTACGACGAAGTGCGGCTGATCCGCCAGGGCAACCAGGCGGCGGCGCTGTCGCTGGGCGGCGCGCTGCTGGGCTTTTCCGCCACCATCGCCTCGTCGCTGATGCACACGGCCGACTATCAGCAGTTCTTCGCCTGGGCCTTCGGCGCCATGGTGGTGCAACTGCTGGCGTACGTGGTCACCACGCGCCTGCTGCGCATGTCGAAGGACCAGATCGAATCGAACAACAGCGCCTTCGGCGGCCTGCTGGCCGCCATTTCGCTGTCGATCGGCGCCATCAACGCCGCCTGCATTTCCTGACACCGCGTCATCTTATTCAAGGATATTCATCATGAGCCTCGGCAGCTTTATCAAGAAACAGTTTATCGACGTACTGCAGTGGAACGAAGAGACGGACGGCGTGCTGGCCTGGCGCTTCCCCATGCAGGATTTCGAGATCCAGAACGGCGCCATCCTGAATGTGCGCGAATCGCAGGTGGCCGTCTTCGTCAACGAAGGCAAGATCGCCGACGTCTTCGGTCCCGGCACGCACAAGCTGACGACGCAAACCCTGCCGCTACTGACCAACCTGAAAAACTGGGACAAGCTGTTCGATTCACCGTTCAAGTCGGATGTGTATTACTTCAGCACGCGCGTACAGACGGGCCGCAAGTGGGGCACGCCGCAGCCGATCACCATCCGCGACAAGGATTTCGACATGATCCGCGTGCGCGCCTTCGGCATGTACTCGTACCGCATCGCCGACGCCCGCACCTTCTTTACCGAAATCAGCGGCACGCGCGAGGTCTACACGCGCGACGAGGTGGAAGATCAGCTGCGCGGCATTTTGATGTCGAGCATGGCCAGTTCCCTGGGCGGGGCGAATGTTCCCTTCCTCGACATGGCGGCCAACCAGGCGCTGATGGCGCAGGAAGTCAAGGATGGCCTGGCGCAGGCGTTTGCCCGCTATGGCGTGGGCCTCGATGAATTCAACGTGGCCAGCATCAGCCTGCCCGAGGAATTGCAGGCGGCGCTGGACGAGCGTATTTCCGCCGGCATGAAGGGCGGCCTGGGCGCAGACAAGATGAGCGGCTACACCAAATTCCAGGTGGCCAACGCGATCCCGCTGGCGGCGCAGAATGAAGGGGGCATGGCCGGCATCGGCGCGGGCCTCGGTGCCGGGCTGTCGATCGGCCAGGTGATGGCGCAAAGCATGGGCGGCGCGCTGCAGCAGCCTGCTCCCGCCCCTGCCGCACCGCCGGCCCCTGCGGAAGAGCCGATCGAGGCGCGCCTGGAAAAGCTCAAGGGCCTGCTCGACAAGGGTCTCATTTCGCCAGCCGACTACGACGGCGCCAAGGCTGAACTGCTGAAAAAACTGATCGGCTGATTAGAGCGAAATACGACTGCATGCAAACTGTTTCCTGTCCCAGCTGCGGCGCGGAAGTTCACTTCCGCTCGCATGCTTCCGTGCTCGCCGTGTGCGAGTACTGCCACAGCACCATTCTGAAGGACGCCGACTCTGTCAAGGACGTGGGCAAGATGTCGGCCGTCCTGGAAGACTATACACCGATCCAGATCGGCACGGCCGGCGTCTACGATGGCCGACACTTCACCGTCGTCGGGCGCATCCAGCAGCGCTATAGCGCCGGCACGTGGAATGAGTGGTATGTGCTGTTCGATGACGCCAGCACGGCCTGGCTGGGCGACTCGTCCGGCCTGTACACCATGACGCGCGAACGCGCCACGCAAGACGCCCTGCCCGCCTTTGGCGAATTGGCACCGGGCAAACGCTATGCGATCTGCGGCGAGCCCTACACGGCTGCCGAGATCCGCAACGCCGAATGCATCGCCGGCCAGGGAGAATTGCCGTTCAAGGTGGGCGCCGGCTGGCGCATTCAGGTGGCGGACTTCCGCAACTACGCCAGCTTTGTCACGCTCGACTACACGGATGGACCGCACCCCGTCGTCTACCAGGGCGTGGCCGTCACGCTGGAAGGATTGCAGTGCCAGCTGCTGCGCGACGACGATGCCATCGCCAAAAGCGCCGGCAAGTACCGTGGCAAGCTCGATGCGCTCGACTGCCCTTCCTGCGGCAGCGGCATCAAGTACATCCCGGGCGCGGCGGCGCAGCTGGTCTGCCCCGCCTGCCACGCCCAGCTCGACGCCAGCGGCCCGGAAGCACAGGTGCTGGCCATCGCCAAGCAGGTGCACGACAACGTCGACATCAGCCTGGAACTGGGCGCCAGCGCGAAGATCAACAATGCCGACTTCACCGTCATCGGCATGATGCGTCGCGCGGACGACGAGGGCAGCGAGTGGAATGAATACCTGCTGTACGGTGCGCGCGCCGGCTTCTTCTGGCTGGTGGAGACGGACGACGGCTGGTCGCGCTCCAACGTGCTGCCGAACTGGCCCACCTGGCCGTCCACGGATGCCGACCGGTGCGCGCTCGATGGCGCCACCTATGCCAAGCTGTATGACTACGGTTCGCAGGTGGTGTATGCGGCGGGCGCCTTCAACTGGAAGGTGACGGTCGGCGACAGCACACGAGTCTATGAATTCGAACAGGGGCAGACCAAACTGGCGGCGGAAATCACCGAAGAAGAGATGACCTGGTCACGCTCCGTGCCCGTCGCCTACGACCAGATGAGCGCCTGGTTCGGCGCCGCCTTCCATGGCGTGGCCACTGGCCGCAACATCAAGCTCAGTCACACGCAGACCGCCAGGATCTTCATCGCCATCGTGCTGGTCCTGAACGCGATCCCGATGTTTGTCTCGTTTTCCAGCACCTTGCTATGGAGTGTGCTGGGCTGCCTGGCGCTGTTCCTGCCGGCCGTTTTCCTCGACAAGAATGCAAAGAATCCCCCATGAGTAAATATGTGATCTACGCGCTGATGGTGACCTTCACCGTCACGACCTCCAACTGGGTGCGCATGTTCATGCTGACCAGCAGCGCCATGCGCAGTACCAGCACGAACACTGGCGGCAGCAGCTGGAGTTCGCGCACGGGCACCGGCGGCGGCAGCTACGGCGGCGGTTATGGCGGAGGCTCGGGCGGCGGCGGCGGGAGCCACAAATAAGCATGGCATCCACAGCGCATCTGCCCCTGGGTACCCATCT
This sequence comes from Janthinobacterium sp. GW821-FHT03C08, assembly GCF_059420905.1. Classification (NCBI taxonomy): domain Bacteria; kingdom Pseudomonadati; phylum Pseudomonadota; class Betaproteobacteria; order Burkholderiales; family Oxalobacteraceae; genus Janthinobacterium; species Janthinobacterium sp. GW821-FHT03C08. The sequence goes on from NZ_JBWKUP010000009.1 coordinate 149,533, forward strand.
TCTGGCCGACCTGTCTGGCATTCGTGCAGAGCGCCTGCGCGACTGCGACGCGCTCGAACGCCTGCTGCGCGAAGCCGCCGTCGCGGCTGGCGCACAGGTGCTGCACGGCCATTTCCACAGCTTTGGCCCGGGCCAGGGCATCACGGGCGTGCTGTTGCTGGCCGAATCGCACATTTCCATCCACACCTGGCCGGAATGCAGCTTTGCCGCCGTGGATATCTTCATGTGCGGTGCGGCCCAGCCGCAACGGGCGCTGGACATCGTCAAGGATGCGCTGCAGGCGACGCAGTGCCAGTTGCAATCCGTGCGGCGCGCGCCGCCCTCATCTCCGTCCCCCAACTGAAAGCCCCCATGCAAGACGCCTTGATCACCACCGCCTTCACCCTGCCCGGCCAGCGCATCGTCAGCAACCTTGGTGTCGTGCGCGGCATTACCGTGCGCTCGCGCTCCATCGTCGGCAATTTCTTTGGCGGCATCCAGTCACTGTTCGGCGGCAATATCACCATCTATACAACCTTGTGCGAACGGGCGCGCGCTGACGCGTATCAGCTCATGTGCGACCACGCGCGCGCCATGGGAGCCAACGCCATCATCGGCATGCGCTACGACGCCACGGACGTCATGGCCGGCATCACGGAAGTGTTGTGCTATGGCACGGCCGTCATCGTCGAAGCGGAAGCCTGAGTTCACTGGTGGATCAGGTGGGGATCGCTTACACTGTCGGCTCATTCTCCAACCGTGATTCCCATGCGCCGCTCCGCCCTTCTTGCCCTGCCCCTGCTGCTGCTGGTCTCCGCCTGCAATGACTACACGGCACCCAGCCTGTACCAGGCGACCACGCCCGAGTGCAAGACATGGACGGAAGGTTCGCGCTTCGAGCTGCCGCGCGGCATCAGCGTATATGCCACGCCCCCCATCACATTGAAGGAAGGCGGCACGGAACTGGCGCTGATCTTCACCTTGCCCATCGGTACCCAGGCCAGCTTCACGCGCCTGTCCTTCCTGCTGGAAGAACCGCACCAGGAACCGTTCGCCGAGGCCAAGGTGCTGACCATCTATCAGCGCGGCATGAACCGCAAGGCGGAAATCGTCGACGTCATCGAAACGTTGCCCATCATGTTTTCCGCCGTGGGCTCCAGCGCCGAGACCCAGTGGCGGCTGCGCCTGCAACTGCCGCGCCAGTTGCCGCAGCGCTTTGACCTGTCGATGCCCGACATGCTCATCGGCGGCAAGCGCTATCCCGTGCGCACGTTTACCTACCGCTATTTCCCCGAGCGCAGCGCGTACGGCATGTGCAGCTGATGTTGACGGCGGCTCACGCCGCTGGCACACTGGCGTTTTCCATCACACAACAGGAGTAGACAACATGCGCCATTCGGATACTGCCGTGCTGTCGGCTGCCTGATCACTACCGTTCCAGTCTGCATTCATACTGTACTGATCCTGTTGTTCCCTTGCGCGTGATCGCGTAGCCGACTTCCCCTTCTTTCGTGCCAGTCATGCCGACTGGCGGTGCCTGCACGCGCAGGCGACATGTCCGCACGCGGACGACAGAATACGGAATCACGCTACCATGATCGCATTCGATTTTGCGCAACTACGCCCCATCGGACTGCAGCAAGCCACCGCCAGCGCAGCCGCCCAACTCGACCTCCCTTCTTCCACCGCACAGCTGATGCGCGTGACCGCCGTGCACCGCGACAGCATCGTCGTGCACGACGGCAGCCAGGAACACCCGGCGCATATCCTGCCGCGCCTGCTGCATGACTTGCAGTCACAGGACACCGTGCTGGCCGTCGGCGACTGGGTCGCCAGCGAAGCCGATGTGCGCGGCGCGCTGTGGATAACGGCGCACTTATCCCCAGTCACGCAAATCGCCCGGCGCGGCAATGACGGCCGGCGCCAGGTGCTCGCGAACAATGTCGACACGGCCCTGCTGGTGATGGGACTGGACGCCGACTTCAACCCGCGCCGGCTGGAACGCTATCTGGCCATCGTGCTGGCTGCCCGGGTCAGCCCCGTGGTGGTGCTCAGCAAGGCCGACGTGGCCGACGACGTGGCGGGCAAGCTGACCCAGCTCAAACAGCGCCTGCCATCCCACGTGCCCCTGTTTGCCGTCGATACGCGCCATGCGTATGACGTGGCCATCCTGGAACCCTGGCTGGATGCGGGCCAGACCCTGGTGCTGCTCGGTTCATCGGGCGCCGGCAAGTCCAGCCTGACCAATACCCTGTGCGCGGCGGGGCAATCGACACAGGGCGTGCGCCACGGCGATGGCCGCGGCCGCCACACGACGACGGCCCGCTCGCTGCACCTGTGTGCGGGCGGCGCCTGCATCATCGATACACCAGGCTTGCGCAGCTGGCAGGCCGACGCCGGTGCCGAGACCCTGGCGGCCACCTTCGACGACATTGCGGCACTCGCTGCCACGTGCCAGTTCCGCGATTGCCGGCATGCGAGCGAACCGGGTTGCGCCGTGCGCGGCGCCGTCGATGCGGACCGCCTGCGCAATTATCACAAGCTGCTGCGCGACGCGCGGCGCAGCGAAGCAACGCCGCTCGAACGCATCAGCGCGCGCGCCAGGTGGAAGACGATACTCAAGGCAGGACAGGCAAGGAGCAGGCAGAAGCGCCAGGAATAGTCGTCAAAAGTAGGCATAAAAAAAGGCAGCCCGAAGGCTGCCTTTGTGTGCGGCGCAAAGAATTAAATCTTGCGCAGCTTCTGGATCGCTGCCAGCTGCGCAATTGCGCTGGCCAGCTCGGCTTGCGCTTGCGCGTAGTCGATGCCCGAATCCTTGTTGTGGATATTTTCTTCCGCCAACTTCTTCGCTTCCAGCGCTTTCGCTTCGTCGAGGTCGTGACCGCGGATCGCGGTATCGGCCAGGACGGTCACGGTATCCGGTTGCACTTCCAGCAGGCCGCCGGCAACGAAGACGAACTCTTCTTCAGCCTGGCCGACTACCTTGATGCGGACCGCGCCCGGACGGATGCGGGTAATCAAAGGCGTGTGGCGTGGGTAGATACCCAGCTCGCCCTGCTCACCCGGCAACGCGACGAATTCTGCTTCGCCTGAAAAAATCAGTTCTTCAGCGGAAACCACGTCAACGTGAATTGTGTGTGCCATGTGTGTCCTATCGGGTTGAAGAACCCCGCCGTGTGACGGGCGGGGTTAGGCCCAGACTTAACTTAGTTAAGTTTCTTGGCTTTTTCGATTGCTTCTTCGATCGTGCCGACCATGTAGAACGCTTGTTCCGGCAGGTGATCGAGTTCGCCCGAAGCGATCATTTTGAAGCCCTTGATCGTGTCTTTGAGCGAAACGTATTTACCAGGCGCGCCGGTAAAGACTTCAGCGACGTGGAAAGGCTGCGACAGGAAACGCTGCATCTTACGTGCGCGGGCAACCAGCAGTTTGTCTTCCGGTGCCAGCTCGTCCATACCCAGAATCGCGATAATGTCGCGCAATTCCTTGTAGCGTTGCAGGGTCGTTTGCACGGCACGCGCGGTGTCATAGTGCTCTTGACCAACGATCAACGGATCGAGCTGACGCGAGGTCGAATCCAGTGGGTCCACGGCTGGGTAGATACCCAGGGAAGCGATGTCACGCGACAGCGCAACGGTCGAATCCAAGTGAGCAAACGTGGTAGCAGGCGACGGATCGGTGTAATCATCGGCTGGAACGTAGACGGCCTGGATCGAGGTGATCGAACCGGTCTTGGTCGACGTGATACGCTCTTGCAGACGGCCCATTTCTTCGGCCAGGGTCGGTTGGTAACCCACGGCCGACGGCATACGGCCCAGCAGTGCCGACACTTCGGTACCGGCCAGGGTGAAGCGGTAGATGTTGTCGACGAAGAACAGAACGTCCTTGCCTTCATCACGGAACGATTCAGCGATCGTCAGGCCGGTCAGCGCGACGCGCAGACGGTTACCTGGCGGTTCATTCATCTGACCATAGACCATCGCGACTTTGGAGTTTTCCGGATTTTCCAGATCGACCACTTTCGCATCAGCCATCTCGTGGTAGAAGTCGTTACCTTCACGGGTACGCTCACCCACGCCGGCGAACACGGACACGCCGCTGTGCGCTTTGGCGATGTTGTTAATCAGTTCCATCATGTTCACGGTCTTGCCTACGCCAGCGCCGCCGAACAGACCCACTTTACCGCCTTTTGCAAACGGGCAAACCAGGTCGATCACCTTGATGCCGGTTTCCAGCAGTTCTTGCGATGGCGACAGTTCGTCGTATGCAGGAGCGGTGCGGTGGATCGACGCGATCTGCTCGTGCGACACGGGGCCGCATTCGTCGATCGGGTTGCCCAGCACGTCCATGATGCGACCCAGGGTTGCTTTACCGACTGGCACCATGATAGGTTTGCCGGTGTTCTGGATCATCATGCCGCGACGCAGGCCATCGGACGAGCCGAGTGCAATGGTACGGACAATGCCGTCGCCCAACTGCTGTTGTACTTCCAGGGTCAGTTCCGAGCCTGCCATCTTCAAGGCATCAAATACCTTAGGCATCGCGTTGCGGGGAAACTCAACGTCCACCACAGCGCCGATACACTGAACGATTTTGCCATCAGCCATGTTCGTTCCTTCAATATAGTTAAATTCGTTTAAACCGCAGCCGCACCGGCGACGATTTCGGAGAGTTCTTTGGTAATCGCAGCTTGGCGGGTCTTGTTGTAGATCAGCTTCAATTCGCCGATCACACTACCCGCGTTGTCGCTTGCAGCTTTCATCGCGACCATCCGTGCCGATTGCTCGGACGCCAGATTCTCCGCGACTGCCTGGTACACCAGCGCTTCTACATAGCGCTCCAGCAATTCGTCGATGATGCTTTGTGCATCCGGCTCGTAGATGTAATCCCACGAGTGTGCGCTCTTGTCGGCGACCATCTTGTCGGCCGTCAATGGCAGCAACTGTTCGACCACTGGTTCCTGCTTCATCGTGTTGATGAATTTGGTGTAGCACAGGTACACTGCGTCGAGCTTGCCAGCCTGGAACTCTTCGAGCATGACCTTGACAGGTCCGATCAATTTATCCAGGTGGGGCGTATCACCAGTTTGAATGGCAGAAGCGACGATCTTGACGCCGATGCGATTCAAAAAACCCAAACCCTTGTTACCGATGGCAACTGCTTCAACCCGGTTGCCAGCTGCTTCCAGCTCGCGCGACTTCGACGTCACCTGGCGCAGGATGTTGGTATTCATGCCGCCGCACAGACCCTTGTCGGTCGTGACAACGATGAAACCCACTGCCTTCGCTTGCGTACCCTGGGCAGCTGCCAGGAACGGGTGCGTGTATTCCGGATTGGCGGTCGCCAGATTGGCGGCGATATTCCGAATCTTGTCACTGTAGGGACGGGCGGCCCGCATCCGGTCTTGCGCCTTGCGCATTTTGGACGCGGCGACCATTTCCATCGCCTTGGTGATCTTCTTCGTATTCTCTACGCTCTTGATCTTGCCTCGTATCTCTTTGCTTGATGCCATGAGTCCTTACTCCTTCTGCGCGTAGGGCGGCGCCTCACTCGAGGTGGGCGCCGCCTGGCCGCTTAATATGCGCCGGATTTCTTGAAATCAGCAATGGCCGCCGACAGAGTTGCTTCGCTGTCTTTGTCGAGTTGCTTGGTTTCTTCGATCTTGGCCAGCAGAGCAGCTTGCTTGGTCTTCATGTAAGCGTGGACACCAGCTTCGAACGACAACACTTGCTTGACTGGCACGTCGTCCATGAAGCCTTTGTTCACCGAGAACAGCGATACGGCCATCAGCGAGATCGACAGTGGCGAGTACTGGGCTTGCTTCAGCAATTCCGTTACGCGGGCACCGCGGTCCAGCTGCTTGCGGGTCGATTCATCCAGGTCCGAAGCGAACTGCGCAAACGCGGCCAGTTCACGGTACTGCGCCAAGTCGGTACGGATACCGCCGGACAGGTTTTTGATGACCTTGGTCTGGGCGGCGCCACCGACACGCGATACGGAAATACCGGCGTTAATTGCAGGACGGATACCGGCGTTGAACAGCGAGGTTTCCAGGAAGATCTGACCGTCGGTAATCGAAATCACGTTGGTTGGCACGAATGCGGACACGTCGCCAGCTTGCGTTTCAATGATCGGCAGTGCCGTCAGGGAACCGGTCTTGCCTTTGACGGCGCCGTCGGTGAACTTCTCGACGTAGTCGGCGTTCACGCGTGCTGCGCGTTCCAGCAGGCGGCTGTGCAGGTAGAACACGTCGCCTGGGTACGCTTCGCGACCTGGTGGACGGCGCAGCAGCAGCGAGATTTGACGGTATGCAACAGCTTGTTTGGACAGATCATCGTAGACGATCAGTGCATCTTCACCGCGGTCACGGAAGTATTCGCCCATGGCGCAACCGGAGTACGGCGAGATGTATTGCATGGCGGCCGATTCCGAAGCGGAAGCGGCGACAACGATGGTGTATTCCATCGCGCCGTGCTGTTCCAGCGAGCGCACGATGTTCTTGATCGACGAGGCTTTCTGGCCAATCGCGACGTAGATACATTTCATGCCCTGGCCTTTTTGATTGATGATCGCATCAATCGCCACGGCCGACTTGCCGGTTTGACGGTCGCCGATGATCAGTTCGCGCTGGCCGCGGCCAACTGGAACCATCGCATCGATCGACTTCAGGCCGGTTTGCATCGGTTGCGACACGGATTCACGGGCGATCACGCCCGGGGCGATTTTTTCAATCGCGGCCGTCAGTTTGGTTTCGATGGCGCCTTTGCCGTCGATCGGCTGGCCCAGTGCGTTGACCACGCGGCCGAGCAGCTCAGGACCGACTGGCACTTCCAGAATGCGGCCGGTGCATTTCACCGTGTCGCCTTCGGAGATGTGCTCGTAGGCACCCAGAATCACGGAACCGACGGAGTCGCGTTCCAGATTCATTGCCAGGCCAAAGGTGTTGCCTGGGAATTCCAGCATCTCGCCTTGCATCACGTCCGACAAACCGTGGATGCGGCAGATACCGTCGGCGACGGAAATAACCGTGCCTTGATTACGCACTTCAGCGCCGCCGTCAAGACCTTGGATCCGGCTCTTGATCAACTCGCTGATTTCAGATGGGTTGAGTTGCATACTAACTCCTAAAAGTGTTTCTCTCAGCTTGCGCGAGGGGTAAGGGTCTGTCTAAGCTGGCCTGCCGAAGCGCGTGTCTTACGACACCAGTGCAGCGTGCAGCTGCTGCAGCTTGGCGCGCACCGAGGTATCGAGCACCTGGTCGCCAACGACCACGCGCACGCCGCCGAGCAGCGATGGATCCACTGTGACGGCAGGGTTGAGCTTACGACTGAATTTCTTTTCCAGCGTTGCGACCAGCTCGGCCGTTTGGCCTTCGCTCAGATCGAAAGCGCTCGTGATCTCGGCGTCAGCCGCACCTTCCAGGCCATTTTTCAAGGCATGGAATTGCGCGCCGATTTCCGGCAGCAGGCTGATGCGGCCATTTTCGATCAACATCGTGACGAAGTTTTTCACTTCCTCATTGAGCGGCGATTTCAACAACGACAGGATGGTGGCGGCGACGTCGCTTTCCGAAACTTTCGGATTGCGCGCGTACGCCTGTACCTCGGGGTGGCTACCGATCTGTGCCAGTTCGGACACCAGTTCGGACCACGCCGCGAGGTTGCTTGACTCCTTACCAGCTTGGGCTACGCGGAACAAAGCTTCCGCGTAGGGACGGGCGACGGTTGCGAGTTCTGCCATGATTACAGCTCGACAGCAAGACGCTGCAACATTTCGGCGTGAGCCGTTGGGTTTACTTCACGCTTCAAGATCTGCTCGGCACCCTTGACAGCCAGGTCAGCCACCTGAGCGCGCAATTGTTCGCGTGCTTTCGACAGTTGCTGTTCGGCGTCCGACTGGGCTTGCGCAATGATACGCGCAGCTTCAGCTTGAGCATTTTGCTTGATCTCTTCAGCAACCAGCTGCGCGCGCTTTTCAGCGTCCGCAACGCGTTGCGAAGCTTCTTCACGTGCACTGTTCAATGCCTCTTGCGCACGCTTTTCAGCGACAGCCATCGAAGCTTGACCTTGATCGGCCGCAGCCAATCCATCCGCGATTCGTTTGGCACGCTCATCCAGCGCATTGTTCAACGCTGGAAATACGAACTTCATCGAGAACCAGACCAACACCGCGAAGGTGATCATCTGGCCGATGAGCGACATATTGATGTCCATACCTTTGCTCCTAACTAAAAGTTTCTCCTAGGGTTGGAGCGAATTACTGAGCAACAGCCGTCAGAGCGGACAGGAACGGGTTAGCGAACGTGTACAGCAGAGCAACACCAACGCCGATCATCGAGATAGCATCCAGCAGACCAGCGATAACGAACAGTTTGGTTTGCAGTTGTGGCATCAGTTCTGGTTGACGTGCCGACGCTTCCAGGAATTTGCCACCCAGAATAGCGAAGCCCAGAGCGGTGCCGATTGCGGCCAGGCCGATGATGATTGCTGCTGCCAGAACGGTCATGCTTTGTACTTGTGCGATCAGAGCTTGCATAAAATTCTCCTAAATTTAAAAACGAAAGATACTAAAAAAACAAAATATAAAGTCGATGATTAATGTTTCTCAACCGCAAGGCTCAGATACACAACCGTCAACGCCATAAACACAAAAGCTTGCAAAGTTACAATCAAGATATGGAAAATTGCCCATGGACCACCCAACGCCCACTGTGCCCACCAAGGCAACAACGCGATCAAGATGAAAATCAGTTCGCCGGCATACATATTGCCGAACAGTCGCAGCGACAGGGAGATCAGTTTGGCAACCAACTCAACCATTTGCAGCAGGAAATTGACAGGTGCCAGGGCGATCGTGCCGATCAGGCCGCTCGCATGGAACGGTGCCGTGAACAGTTCCTTGATCCAGCCGCCCAGGCCCTTGGCCTTGATCGAGAAGGCGATCACGCACAGCACGACCGACAGCGACATGGCGAAGGTGTGGTTGACGTCGGCGGTCGGCACGGCACGCAGTTTATGCACGCCAAACCAACTCAGGATCTTCGGCAACAGGTCAACCGGCAGGAAGTCCATCGCGTTCAACAACCAGACCCACACAAAAATAGTGATGGCCAGCGGTGCGATGACCTTGCTTTTCGCGTGGAAGGCCCCATTAATAGTGTCATTGACGATTTCCATGACCATTTCGACGAAGTTTTGCAACTTGCCAGGCACGCCGGCAGTGGCACGACGCGACGCCATGTAGAAAACAGCCAGGAAAACAAAGCCCAGAATGGCCGAAATCCAGAACGTGTCCAGATTGATGGTACCTTCGGCATTGCGGAGGTGAGCCAGATGGTGGCTGATGTATTCTGTGGCGTTGGCCGGGGCAGCATGGCCCGCTTCAATAGCGTGTTCTGTGGTCATAATGAATTTAGATTTGTCGTTTCAGAGCACAACAGGCCCCAAAACCAATGATTAAACAGCGAGCAATGAAAACCAGTATGCTAAGGTTGCCACCGCGAAACCCAAGATCAGCCATAACCAGGCGGCCGACTGAAACAACACCAGTGCCAATATAAACAGCACCGCTGTGATAAATATTTTCACCACTTCTGCGCGCAAATGCGCCCGGAATGCCTTGTTGGCGTCGCTAGAACCGCGAACGACCAGCATGGCATACACCAGGCTACCGATGACTGCGATAGCGCCGCCGTATGCGGCGGACCAGCCTCTCACACTGCCACCGAAAAACAGGGTGACCGTGGCAAAACTGATAGCGATTGCAAGCTGCAGAGCAACTACTTTGTAGACTGGTTTGGCAATATTTTGTTGTGAATCACTCAATTACCAAGTTCCCAGAAAAATCTACACACGCAAAGACACGGGATTATAGTTGGCTTTGATCTATAGAGTCAAACGCTGCTGCACCGCAGCAGGGCGATTGCTGCGCGAAACTGACGCTTTACCGACTATTCGCCGCCATTTGCACCACTATATGGCAAAGTCGCTTGCCGGGCCGCTTCCAGCCGTGTTATCAAGGAATTATGCAGTGCGCCTGGAAAGCATGGTCAGCTTGTCCAGAGCGCCGGTTACGGCCGGCGCTCCCCGTCTTTGCCAACTTGCTATTTAACCACGCAAACGGGTCAGCAATCCATCCAGCACGTCAAGATCGGCAAAATCGATCACCAGTTGACCACGGCCTTTGTTACCCATCTTGAACACCACGGGCGTGGCCAGGGCATCGGACAGCTCTTCTTCCAGGCGCGCGATATCGCCGGACTTTTCCTTGTGCCGCGGTTCGACCGGGTTGGCCGCTTCCTCCACCGTGCGGGTGACGAGCTTTTCCGTCTCGCGCACGGACAGACGCTTGGCCACGACCTGATTCGCCAGGGTGATCTGGCTGGCGGCATCGACGGCCAGCAGCGCGCGCGCATGGCCCATGTCGATATCGCCGGCCATCAGCATGGTCTGCACGGGACTGGCCAGGTTCATCAGGCGCAGCAGGTTGGAGACAGCACTGCGCGAGCGTCCCAGCGCAGTGGCCGCTTGCTCATGCGTGAAACTGAAGTCGGCGATCAGGCGGTGGATGCCTTGCGCCTCTTCCAGGGGATTCAAGTCTTCGCGCTGGATGTTCTCGATCAGCGCCATGGCTGCGGCGGCCAGGTCGTCCACATCGCGCACGAGGACCGGCACTTCCGTCAGGCCGGCCAGCTGCGAGGCGCGGAAACGGCGTTCGCCGGCAATGATTTCATATTTGACAAGTCCGCTCAGGGTGTCCTGCCCGATCGGGCGCACCAGGATCGGCTGCATCAGCCCTTGCGCCTTGATCGAGGCGGCCAGTTCATTCAAGGCCCCTTCGTCCATGCGCGTGCGCGGCTGATATTTGCCGGCTTGCATTTGTGACACGGGCAAGTTCGACGGTTGATGCGTTTCCGGACTGGCGAAGTCGCCCCCGCCGCCCAGGAGGGCATCGAGTCCGCGCCCCAGTCCTTTTAATTTTTTCGTAGCCATGCTGTCCTAATCGTGTTTTCAGAGTAAGCGCTTACATCATATTCTGCAGACGCCCGCCCCTTGTTTACATATGTTTGATGCGTTCGACCATCTCGGCGCCGAAGGCGATGTAGGCCTGGGCCCCTTTCGAGCTGGGGTCGAAGGTGACGCCGGGCAAGCCGTACGATGGCGCTTCGGCCAGGCGCACGTTGCGCGGGATGATGGTATTGAACACCTTGTCGCCGAAGTGCTGTTCCAACTGGGCCGACACTTGTTGCGATAATGTCATGCGCGGATCGAACATCACGCGCAACAGGCCGATGATCTTCAAATCCGGGTTCAGGTTGGCGTGCACCTTCTTGATGGTGTTGACCAGGTCGGACAAGCCTTCCAGTGCGTAGTACTCGCACTGCATCGGGATGATCACGCCATGCGCGGCGCACAAACCGTTCAGGGTCAGCATCGACAATGCCGGCGGGCAATCAACTAAGATGAAATCGTATTCGCCGTCGACTTCGGCCAGCGCATCCTTCAGGCGGCGCTCGCGGTTGTCCAGTTCAACCATCTCCACTTCGGCGCCGGCCAGCTCGCGGTTCGACGGCAGCACATCGAAGCGCCCCGCTTCCGAGCGCTGGCGTGCCGTCTTGACATCGGACTCGCCCAGCATCACTTCATAGGTCGATGCCTTCAGGCCGGCCTTGTTGATGCCGGCGCCCATGGTCGCATTGCCCTGCGGGTCGAGGTCGACCAGCAGCACGCGCTGGTTCAACTTGGCCAGACCGGCGGAGAGGTTGACGCTTGTTGTGGTTTTACCAACACCACCCTTTTGATTTGCTACACAAAAAATTTTGGCCATGTATCTTCTAGTTGTAAAGAGATGCAAACTTCATCGTGCGCCCCGGCATTTATCCGAAACGATTTATACTGTTTATTTCATTTATACGATATAAATCGTTTATACGGTTTATATAATTTATACCGTATATACTATTTATACTATTTATACCGTTTAATTTTCAGGCTTTTAAATTCTTGCTATAAAGACCAGATGACGCTCTGCATTTAGCCCTGGCACCTGGATTGCCCGTAATTCCGTCACTTGCCAGTCTGCCGGCAGTCTCTCCCGCTCGTCTGGCGGCGCCACCCCTTTCAAGGCGATGAATTGTCCGCCCTCGGCCAGCACGTGGTGCGACCAGTTGACGAAGTCGGACAGGTCGGCGAAGGCGCGCGAGGTGATGACGTCGAATTTCTGCGCCACTTCCAGCTGTTCCACGCGTTTCGTGTACACCGTGACGTTGCTCAAGCCCAGTTCCGCCTTCACCTGCGTCAAAAATGCCGTCTTCTTGTGCACCGTGTCGATCATCGACACCTTGATATCGGGCCGCGCGATGGCCAGGACCATGCCCGGCAAGCCGCCGCCGGCGCCCACGTCGAGCACGTTTTTGGCGTCAGCGAAGGCCGGCACGGCCGCCAGCGAATCGAGCACGTGCAGGGTCAGCATCTGCATCGGATCGCGCACCGACGTCAGGTTGTACACGCTGTTCCATTTGGCCAGCAAGGCCAGGTAATCGAGCAGTTTTTCCGTCTGATCCGCGCTCAGCTCCAGGCCCAGCGCGGCGATGCCTTCATTCAAAATGGGGGCCAATGCGGCCCGGTCAAACTGCTTCATTCAACAACCTCGTCCTTTAAAGTGGTGGTCTGTATTTCGGCTTGCCCGGCGCCAAAACCGCGCTTTTTCAAGTGCACCAGCAGCAGCGAAATCGCCGCCGGCGTCACGCCGGAAATGCGCGATGCCTGGCCCAGGGTTTCCGGGCGCTGCTTGTCGAGTTTTTGCCGCACTTCGACGGACAGCGCACCGATGTCCAGGTAGTTAAAACCTGCCGGCAAAGCCAGATTCTCATAGTGTTCGTGGCGCTCGATTTCCTTGCTCTGGCGCTCGATATAGCCCGCGTATTTGAGCTGGATTTCCACCTGCTCGCGCACGGCCGCGTCCTCCACGCCGGGTCCGGCCAGGGCCTGGCCTTCCATGCCCGTCATGCTCATCAGAGTGTCGTAGGCCACGTTCGGGCGGCGCAGCAGGTCCGCCAGCGAATACTCGCGTTCGATGGCCTGGCCCACGATGCGTTCCGACTCGGCGGCCGCCAGGATGCGCGGGTTGACCCACGTGGAACGCAGGCGCTCGAGTTCGCGCGCCACCGCTTCGCGCTTGGTTTCGAACGCTTGCCACTGGGCGTCGCCGACGCAGCCCAGGGCGCGGCCGATTTCCGTCAGGCGCATGTCGGCATTGTCTTCGCGCAGGCTCAAACGGTACTCGGCGCGGCTGGTAAACATGCGGTACGGTTCCTGCACGCCCTGCGTGATCAGATCATCGACCAGCACGCCCAGATAGGCCTCGGAGCGGCCCGGTACCCAGGCGTCCTTGTCCTGCGTCAGCAAGGCCGCATTCAGGCCCGCCAGCATGCCTTGCGCGGCCGCTTCCTCGTAGCCCGTGGTGCCGTTGATCTGGCCGGCAAAGAACAGGCCGGCGACGGCCTTCGTTTCCAGCGAGGCTTTCAAGCCGCGCGGGTCGAAATAATCGTATTCGATGGCATAGCCGGGACGCAGGATGTGGGCGTTTTCCATGCCCTTCATCGACTGCACCAGGGCGATCTGCACGTCGAACGGCAGGCTCGTGGAGATGCCGTTCGGATAGAACTCGTGCGTCGTCAAGCCTTCCGGCTCAAGGAAGATCTGGTGCGATTCCTTGCCCGAGAAGCGGTGGATCTTGTCCTCGATCGAGGGGCAATAGCGGGGACCGACGCCCTCGATGACGCCCGTGTACATGGGGCTGCGGTCGAGGCCGGCGCGGATGATGTCGTGCGTCTGGCTATTCGTGTGCGTGACCCAGCACGGCACCTGGCGCGGGTGCATGGCCGTGTTGCCCATGACGGAAAACACGGGCACGGGATCGAGGTCGCCCGGCTGTTCTTGCATCACGGAAAAGTCGATGCTGCGGCCATCGATGCGCGGCGGCGTGCCCGTCTTCAGCCGGCCCTGCGGCAGTTTCAGCTCTTTCAGGCGGGCCGACAGGGAGATGGCGGGCGGGTCGCCGGCGCGGCCGGCCGAATAGTTATTCAGGCCCACGTGGATCTTGCCGTCGAGGAAAGTCCCCGCCGTCAGCACCACGGCGCGCGCCAAAAACTTCAGGCCGATCTGCGTCACTGCGCCGACGACGCGGTCGCCTTCGACGATCAAATCATCGACGGCTTGCTGGAACAGCCACAAATTCGGCTGGTTTTCCAGGCGCGTACGGATGGCGGCCTTGTACAAAATACGGTCGGCCTGGGCGCGCGTGGCGCGCACTGCCGGACCTTTCGAGGAATTCAGGATGCGGAACTGGATGCCGGACTCGTCGGTGGCGATGGCCATCGCACCGCCCATGGCATCGACTTCCTTGACTAGGTGGCCCTTGCCGATGCCGCCGATGGAAGGATTGCACGACATCTGGCCCAGTGTCTCGATATTATGCGTGAGCAAAAGCGTCTTCTGCCCCATGCGGGCGGAAGCGAGGGCCGCCTCGGTACCGGCGTGACCACCACCGACAACGATGACGTCGAATTCTGTAGGAAATAACATGATAAATAGGTAACAGTGCAAGTAAAAATGCGAGGAGAGAGCTCCGATTATAGAGTCTTTTTGCAAGCGCAACCTTCCACGGGCCAATTTTTGCTTAATTTTTACTCAGCAAGGGCACGCCGAGCGCCGTTTCTGTTTCACGTGGAACACGCTGCCTGGCCAGGGAGCGGGCTGCGGCAGCGTGAAATGTTTGCTACAATTGCCGCATTGTCCGTATGCATGGCCACGCCAGTGGCCGTCGGGACGATCATCCAGGAGGACGGCCTCCCCCATCATGGGAACACACCGGGACGGCCCGCTCTGTATAAGGAGCCGCCATGGCCTGGATACTCTTACTCATTGCCGGCATGCTGGAAGTCGTGTGGGCATACTCGATGAAACTCTCCGAGGGTTTCACCCGCCTCACCCCCTCTGTCGTTACCGTGGTCATGATGATCGCCAGCTTCGGCTTGCTGTCGCTGGCCATGCGTACCCTGCCCCTGGGCACGGCGTACACCATCTGGACGGGCATCGGCGCCGTCGGCGCCTTCATCGTCGGCGTCGTCTTTCTCGGCGAGCAGCTCAACGCCATGCGCGTGTGTGCCGCCATCCTCATCGTCAGCGGCATCGTGCTGATGAAATTGTCTTCCAGCCACTGAGGAGTAGCACCATGTTCCTCGAAAGCTACTTTCCCGTGCTACTGTTCATCCTGATCGGCATCCTGGTCGGCATCGTGCCCATGCTGCTGGGACGCGTGCTGGGCCCACACAAACCCGACCCGCAGAAACTGTCCCAATATGAATGCGGCTTCGAGGCCTTTGGCGATGCGCGCATGAAATTCGACATCCGCTTCTACCTGGTCGCCATCCTGTTCATCCTCTTCGATATCGAAGTCATCTTCCTGATGCCGTGGGCGGCAAATGTGAACGCGTTGGGACTGCCCGGCTTCTGCGCCGTCATGGGCTTCCTGGGCCTCCTGACCATCGGGCTGGCGTATGAATGGAAACGCGGCGCGCTGGACTGGGAATGAACAAGCTCCTGTTCCTGAACCTGCTGATGGGGGTGGCCCTGGCCTGTGCCGCCAGGCGGGAATACCCCAAGCGGCAGCATGCTTCCACCTTCCGCGTGCTGGCCGGCACGGCCGGCGTGTCCCTCGTGGCAAGCCTGGCGTTGCTGCTCCATGGCCTGCGGCACGCTGGCTGACGCTTGCACCGGCCAGTCGATACGTTCCACGTGAAACCTGCGTGTCACCGGAAAGCGGAGTAAGCTTGCTGCTGGCCTTACTTCCAGGAGCATGCATGTCCGCCTTCCAGTTCCGCACCGTGCCGCACGTGATCGTCGAGGCAGGTGCCGCCGCCCAGTTGGGTACGCACATCGGCCACCACTTCCCCGCCGTGCGCCGTGCCCTGCTCGTCACCGATGCGGGTTTTTTACGCACGGGCCTGGCCGAGGCTCCCTTGCGCAGCCTGCAGGCAGCAGGGATCGAGGTCCACGTCTTTTCCGATGTGCAAGCCGATCCCCCCGAAGCCATCGTGCTGGCCGGCGTGCGCCAGGCGCAGATGTTTCACGTGGAACTGATTATCGGCCTGGGCGGCGGCAGCTCGCTCGACGTGGCCAAGTTGATCGCCGTGCTGGCGCCGGGCCGGCAGGAACTGACGCAACTGTACGGTATCGGCAATGCCCACGGTCAGCGCCTGCCCCTGGTGCAATTACCGACCACGGCGGGCACGGGTTCCGAAGTGACGAATATCGCCATCGTCACCACGGGCGCCACGACCAAGATGGGCGTGGTGGCACCGCAGCTGTACGCGGACCTGGCCATTCTCGATGCCAGCCTGACCCTGGGCTTGCCGCCCGCCATCACGGCTGCCACCGGCATCGATGCCATGGTGCATGCGATCGAAGCGTACACCAGCCGCTTGCTGAAAAATCCCCTGTCCGACATGCTGGCAAGACAGGCGCTGTCGCTGCTGCATGCGCACCTCCTAACGGCGTGTCGCGATGGCCAGAACCTGGCCGCGCGCGAAGCGATGCTGCTGGGTGCCATGCTGGCCGGCCAGGCCTTTTCCAATGCTCCCGTGGCCGCCGTGCACGCCCTCGCCTATCCCATCGGCGGCCTGTTCCACGTGCCACACGGCCTGTCGAATGCGCTGGTGCTGCCGCACGTGCTGCGCTTCAACCTGTCCCATGCGGCGACCCTGTATGCGCAGCTGGGCACCCTGCTCCAGCCCGGCATCACGGGCAGCGACGAGGCACGGGCGCACGCCCTGATCGCCGCCATGCAGGATCTGGCGCACGCCACGGGCATCGCGCGCACCCTGCGCGAAGTAGGCATCGCGGCCGGCGACCTGGACCGCCTGGCCGACGAAGCCATGCTGCAGACTCGCCTGCTGGGCAACAATCCCCGCCCGCTCACGCGCCTCGACGCCCGCGCCATTTACGCGGCCGCCTTGTAAGGACGTAAAAAAAGCCACGTGCACCGCGTGGCTTTCCTGCAACGGCCCAGTTGCCGGTAATCCTCAGCAAATTATTGGGAAGTTATGACGAACAGAACCGGATGCTATGCCAGGCGCCCGCTGCTAGCAGTGGGCAACGCCATAGAACGCCGGTGATGCAAGTCTGAAATCACCATCATTCATTGGGGCTTACTTAGTTGGGGATATCCACCACCGTGCCCGCCACGCTGATCACATTGCCGGCCGCCGGCGCCGCCGCGATGGCCGGCACGTTGACATTCGTGATCAGGGTCGAGGCATCGGCCCGCGTTACCGTGCGCACCACCTGCGATGGCGGCAGCGCCTGCTTGGCTGTCAGGTGCGCATACATGGCATCGAGCGCCCGGTTCAGGTACACGTGCAAGGGCACGATCAGGGTCGGCAAGGCACTGCTGAAGGAATCGAAGTGGTTGGCGTGCGTCACCTCGATATAGCGCAGCTTGCTGTTCGCGCCTTCCACGGCAGCATTCAGGCCCAGGTAGGCACGCGAAGCATGATTGACGGGAATCAAGGTATCGCTGCGGCCGTGCACGAGGATGGCTGGCTTGCCATTGAGTTTGGCGCTCGCCTGCACCTCGGCCATGCCGGCGCGCACGCGCGCGCTTTGCGTGGCCAGCGTGCCGCGCAGGCCGGCGCCATTGACGGCATCCTGTCCCGTCGCCAGGCTGCGCAGGCACAGGAAGCCGTCGAGCGACTGGTCCGCCAAGCTGGTCGACGGCGACACGCCCGCCGTGTACACCCTGGCGCCACCAACACTGTCCTCATACAGCACATTGCCAACGATGCCGTTTTGCGCGGCAAAGCTGGCCGCCTTCTGCGCCGAGGTGAAGGCGACCGGATTGCCGCTGCCATCCGTCTGCGCAAAGGTAAAGCCGCACACCTTGTCCGTCACGGAGAATTTCCCGTAGGCATAGGCATACGTGACGGCCACGAGGATGTTCGTGCCCGCATGCGCCGCCTGCAGCGGATCGGAGTCTAGCAGCCAGCCGTAAGCCTGCAGGCGCTGCTTCGCATCGGCCTGCTGCGATGCCAGGTCGGCGCCGCCCAGCAAACCTTTGGCGGCCAGCGCCGTGCAGCGTCCCGCATTGCCAGCCACGGAAGCGATGCAGGGCTGGTACAGGGCGGCATACGTGGCATAGTCGAACAGGGCGCGCCCCGGCGCGTTCACCGCCACCCCACCCTGGCGCACGGTGTACGCGTTCGATGGCTGGGGCTGTATTTGCGGCTCGCTGGCGGCCACGCCGCTGATCAAGCCCTTCGTATCCTGTTCCGCCGCCAGCAAGGCCGAGCCGGCACCGTTGGAAATGCTCGAAGCGATCGTGATGGTGTTCTTCGGCGTCAGGCGCACGATGCGCGAACTGCCGTCGCGGGCCAGCACACCGTAGCGCTCGTTCAACACGTAATACGCCATCTCGACGGCCTGCAAGGTAACCTTGCCCCAGTCCTTCTCCGGATTCTGCTGCGAGTGCGCGTGCTTGAAGGCGACGCGGTTCGGGTAGGCAGCGGCCCAGGCCAGGCGGTCGGCGTCGTTCAAGTCCGGCGCGAAGAGCGCGTTCTTGCCCGCGGCCACCCTGCCCGCGCGCACGCCGTTCTGCAGGTTGACGCTGTCATCCTCGAACACATACAGGCCCGTGCCGGAACCCTTGTCCGCATATGCCACGGCGCAGCCCTTCTTCAACCCCCACTCGCCGGAGCTGCCGATGGCGCCGTAGATGCCGCGCGAACCGCTCGACGTGCCCGTGACGATACAGGCGCGGTCCGGGTCGAAGCTGGCCGGCACCTGCACCATCAAGGTGACATTCTTCTTGCCCGTGCCATCGTCCGCATAGGCGATATATTCGCTGCCGGCAATCAGGCCCTCCCCCGTGCCCACGTTGCCGGCCGCATCCACGTTGGGGCCGTACAGGGTGCCGTAGCCGCTGTTGGCGGCGATATCGAGCACGGCGCGGTAATTGGCGTGGATGGCGTTGCGGCGCAGTTCGGCCGGCGTCGGCTGTTCCCCATTCGCATACACGGGCGTAGCGCCCGCCAGCCCCGTCTTGCCCAGGCCGGCCGTCAGCAGGTCATTGCTCTTGCCGTCGTAGTCGGCCCGCGAGATGGTGCCCAGGTAGCTGGGCAGCTGGTTCAGCTCTTCCGGCGCATGGTTGCTGCCGCAGCCGGCCAGCAGCAGCAAGGTGCACAGGCCCGTGCCGTTGGCCGCGCGCATGATCGTCGTTTGCATGGTGGTTCTCTCCGTTGAGGACACAGTGGACGCACAATGAAAAACGCCGGACGATCCGTCCGGCGTTGCTGGAAAATCAGACAGCGGCCTTGGCGGCCCTGCCGCCGAAGCGCGCGATGGCCTCGCCGACGATGCCGCGCCGGAACAGCAGCACGCAGATGACGAAGATGACGCCCGTGACCATGCCCACCGATTCGCCCAGGGTGCCGAACCACTCGACGCCCGTGTGCGTGGCCAGGTAAGTGCCAAAATCGCCCAGCTTGTTTTCCAGGGCAATGATGAGCACGGCGCCGAGGATGGGACCGGCCAGGGTGCCCATGCCGCCCACCAGTGTCATCAGCACGACCAGGCCCGACATGCCCCAATACACGTCGGTCAAGGTCTCAAAGCCCAGCACCAGGGTCTTGGTGGCGCCGGCCAGGGCGGCGAGCGACGCGGACAGCACGATGGCCATCAGCTTGTACTTGTTGACGTCGTAGCCCAGCGAAATGGCGCGCGGCTCGTTTTCCTTGATGGCCTTGAGGACCTGGCCGAACGGCGAGTGGATGGTGCGCACGATCAGGGCGAAGCCGGCGATGAAGATGGCCAGCACGACGTAGTACAGCACCGTGTCGTTGCCCAGGTTGATGGTGCCCAGCAAGGTTCCACGTGGAACACCCTGCAAGCCATCCTCACCGCCCGTGAACGGCAGGCGCAAGGCCAGGAAATACACCATCTGCGCCAGCGCCAGGGTGATCATCGTAAAGTAGATACCCTGGCGGCGGATGGCCAGGCCGCCCATCACCAGGCCCAGGAGCGCTCCCGTGGCGACGCCGGCCAGCAAGCCCAGTTCCGTCGGCCAGCCCCACGTGCGCAGCGCGTAGCCGGTGACATAGCCGGCGCCGCCGAAAAACGCCGCATGGCCGAAGGACAGCAGGCCCGTGTAGCCGATCAGCAAATTGAAGGCGCAGGCAAACAGGGCAAAGCACAGCAACTTCATCAGGAAGACGGGATAGCCGTAAAACGGGGCCGCCAGTGCCAGCAGCAGGGCAATGGCGTAGCCTACATTCTTATTCATCGTGGTAGCTCCAATACATGACTGATGAGGATTACTTTTCTTTGCCGAACAGGCCGGCGGGACGCAGCAGCAGCACGATGACCATCACCACGAAGACCACGGTGGCCGAGCCTTCCGGGTAGAACACGCGGGTCAGGCCCTCGATCACGCCCAGGCCCAGGCCCGTGAGGATGGAACCCATGATGGAGCCCATGCCGCCGATCACCACGACGGCGAAGACGACGATGATCAGGTTCGAGCCCATCAGCGGCGAGACCTGGATGATAGGCGCGGCCAGCACGCCGGCAAACCCCGCCAGCGCCACGCCGAAGCCGAAGGTCAGCGTGACCATCAGGGGCACGTTGATGCCGAACGCTTCCACCAGTTTCGGGTTTTCCGTGCCGGCCCGCAGGTAGGCTCCTAATTTGGTTTTCTCGATGACGAACCAGGTGGCTAGGCAGACGGAGAGCGAAGCGATGACGACCCAGGCGCGATAGTTCGGCAGGATCATGAAGCCCAGGTCCGTGGCGCCGGCCAGCGCTTCGGGCACGGCATACGGCTGGCCCGAGACGCCATAGAAGGAGCGGAACACGCCTTCCATGATCAGGGTGATGCCAAAGGTCAGCAGCAAGCCATACAGGTGGTCGAGTTTATACAGCCAGCGCAGCATGGTCTTTTCGATGAGGATGCCGACCAGGCCCACGAGAATGGGGGCGATGACCAGCATGGCCCAGTAATTGATGTCGAAATAGCTGAGGCCCATCCAGGCCAGGAAGGCGCCCATCATGTACATGGCGCCGTGCGAGAAATTAATGACGTTAAGCAAGCCGAAGATGACGGCCAGACCGAGGGACAACATGGCATAGAACGAGCCGTTGACGAGGCCCAGCAGCAGCTGGCTCATCATCGCTTGTAATGGAACGCCGAAAATTTCCATGGCATCACAGTATAAAAAGCACCGCCGGACGACGGTGTGGCATCAAGGGAAACACGCCACCGCAGACGGGCGCGGCGGCGCAAGGCTCACCCCGCGCACCGGCAGGTGGCGCGCAGGAAAACAGACTGCCCGCGCGCGGCGGGCAATCCGCAAGGTTTGCTACAGCGTTACTTCCACAGCGAACACTTCGACTCAGCCTTCGTCACGTACGCCTGCGCGCCGGGCACGGTGGCCACCACCTTGTAGTAATCCCACGGATACTTGGACTCGGACGGCTTCTTCACTTCCATCAGGTACATATCGTGCACCATGCGGCCGTCGGGACGCACTTCGCCGTTCTTGGTGAACATGTCGTTGATCTTGGTCTTTTTCAGGTAGGCCATGACCTTCTCGGTGTCGTCCGAGCCCACCGCCTTGACGGCCTTCAGGTAATTGGCCGCCGCCGAATAATCGGCCGCCTGCAGCATCGACGGTTCCTTCTTCATCTTGTCGAAGTAACGCTTCGACCAGGCGCGCGTTTCCGGATTCAAGTCCCAGTACCAGCCATCGGTCAGGTACATGCCCTGCGTCAGGTTCAGGCCCAGCGAATGGATGTCGTTGATAAAGATCAGCAAGCCGGCCAGCTTCATGGATTTTGTCAGGCCGAACTCGTTGGCCGCCTTGATGCTGTTGATGGCATCGCCGCCCGCATTGGCCAGGCCGAGAATTTGCGGTTTGGCCGCCTGTGCCTGCAGCAGGAAGGACGAGAAGTCCGAGGCGCCCAGCGGATGCTTGACGCTGCCCAGCACCTTGCCGCCGGCCGCCTTGACGACTTCGGCCGTGTCTTTTTCCAGCGAATGGCCGAACGCATAGTCGGCCGTCATGAAATACCAGTTCTTGCCGCCCTGCTTGACGATGGTGCCGCCCGTGCCGCGCGCCAACGCCACCGTGTCATAGGCGTAATGCACGGTGTAGGGCGTGCACTCTTCATTCGTCAGGCGCGAGGAGCCGGCACCGATGGCGATGAAGATTTTTTTCTTTTCCGCCGCCACCTTGGCCATGGCCAGGCTGGCGCCGGAATTGGTGCCGCCGATCAGCATGTCGACGCCCTGCTGGTCGAACCATTCGCGCGCCTTCGAGGCGGCGATGTCGGCCTTGTTCTGGTGGTCGGCGGAAATGAATTCCACTTTCTTGCCGGCGATGACCACGCCGGCATCGGCGATCGCCATCTTGATGGCTTCGGCGCCACCGAGGCCGTCGACGTCGGAATACACGCCGGACATGTCGGAAATAAAGCCGATCTTGATGGTGTCGCCCGATACCTGGGCGTGCGCGGCGCAGGACAAGCCCAGGGCGCAAAGAGTGGCGGTGGCAATGGCGATAGCGTTACGTTTCATAGTGTCTCCGTTGGGGATTATTGTTTGCTATTCAGTCGATTGCTGGACGATGACGGGTAAAACGGACTGGGACTACACGCCGAGCAGCTCGGTCAGGACCGGCATCTTGGCCTCCAGTTCGGATGCAGCAAAAGTCTCGACGATCTGACCGTGCTCCATCACATAAAACCGGTCCGCCAGCGGCGCGGCAAACCGGAAATTCTGTTCCACCATGACGATGGTGTAGCCCTTCGCTTTCAGGGTGGTGATCATGCGCGCCAGGCCCTGCACGATGACGGGCGCCAGGCCTTCGGAAATCTCGTCGAGCAGCAGCAGGCGCGCGCCCGTGCGCAGGATGCGCGCCACGGCCAGCATCTGCTGTTCGCCGCCCGACAGGCGCGTGCCCTGGCTGTGGCGGCGCTCCTGCAGGTTGGGGAACATGGCATAGATTTCCTCGACCGACATGCCCTTCTCGCCGCTGGCCAGGGTCGGCGGCAGCAGCAGGTTTTCCTCCGTCGACAGCGAGGAAAAAATGCCGCGCTCTTCGGGACAATACCCGATGCCCAGGTGGGCGATCTTGTGCGTGGCCAAACCGATCGCTTCGGCGCCGTTGACCTTGATGGACCCCGTGCGGGCGCCCGTCAGTCCCATGATGGCGCGCAAGGTCGTCGTGCGGCCGGCGCCGTTGCGGCCCAGCAAAGTCACCACCTCGCCCTGCTCCACTTTCAGGTTCACGTCGTGCAGGATGTGCGATTCACCATACCAGGTATGCAGTTGTGCAATTTCCAGCGCCGGTGCCTTGTTGCTAGCGGTCATCAATGTGCCCCTTCCAGTTCCGCGTGGGTCGTGCCCATGTACGCTTCCATCACTTGCGGATTGCGCGACACTTCCGCGTAGCTGCCTTCGGCCAGCATGGCGCCGCGCTGCAGGACGGAAATCTTGTCGCAGATGCCGGAGACCACGTTCATATTGTGTTCCACCATCAGGATGGTGCGCCCGGCCGAGACCTTCTTGATCAGTTCCGTCACGCGGTGCACGTCTTCGTGGCCCATGCCCTGCGTCGGTTCGTCGAGCAGCATCATTTCCGGTTCCATCGCCAGGGTGGTGGCAATTTCCAGCGCCCGCTTGCGCCCGTAGGGCATGTCGACCGTGATGGTGTCGGCGAACTCCGTCAAGTCGACCTCGGCCAGCAAGGCCATGGCGCGGTCGTTGAGCTGGCTCAATGAACGTTCACTTTTCCAGAAGTGAAACGAGGTGCCCAGCTGGCGCTGCAAGCCGATGCGCACATTCTGCAGCACGGATAAATGGGGGAAGACGGCGGAAATCTGGAAGGAACGGATCACGCCCATGCGGGCGATCTGGGCCGGCTTGGCGGCCGTGATGTCTTTGCCATTGAACAGGATCTGTCCGGCGGTGGGAACCAGGAATTTGGTAAGCAGGTTGAAACACGTAGTCTTGCCGGCGCCATTCGGACCGATCAAGGCGTGGATATGGCCCCGCTCTACCTTCAGGTTCACCTCGCTGACAGCGGTGAAACCCTTGAATTCCTTGGTCAAATTTCTTGTTTCCAAGATTACGTTTGACATCGTGTCTCCTAGTTGTACTTTTTGTACTACTTAGTCATTTTTATAATACACAACTTAAATTTAACGCACAATACAGTATAACTACGGGGATTTTTGGCCATGCCGAATGGCGCAAACTCGCGCTTTTCGCCGCTTATTTCCAGGCCGCGTGTATCATTTGCGCCGCTTTTTCCGCAATCATCAGGGTCGGCGAGTTGGTGTTGCCCGACGTGATGTACGGCATGATGGACGCATCGACGACGCGCAGACCCGCCACGCCGAGCACGCGCAAGGTGCTGTCGACCACGCTCGACGGATCGCTGGCCAGGCCCATGCGGCACGTGCCCACCGGGTGGAAGATGGTGGTGCCGATCTGGCTGGCCGCCTGCGCCAGTTCTTCCTGGCTCTGGAATTGCACGCCAGGCTTGTATTCCTGCGGCGCAAACCGCTTGAGCGCCGGCGCGGCGGCGATGGCCCGCGTCAGGCGCAAGGCATCGGCCGCCACGGCGCGGTCCTGCTCGGTACTCAGGTAATTGGGCACGATCTTCGGCGCCGCATAGCTGTCGGCGCTGGCGATCTGCACGTGGCCGCGCGACGTCGGGCGCAGATTGCACACGCTGGCCGTAAACGCGGGAAACGCGTGCAAGGGTTCGCCGAATTTGTCGAGCGACAAGGGCTGCACGTGGTATTGCAGGTTCGGCGTGGCTTGCTGCGGGTCGGACTTGGCAAACGCCCCCAGCTGCGACGGCGCCATCGACATGGGCCCGCTCTGGAACAGCGCATACTGCAAGCCGATCTGCATCTTGCCGACGATATTGCTGGCCATCACGTTCAAGGTCTTGACGCCCTGCACCTTAAAGACCATGCGCAGCTGCAGATGGTCCTGCAGATTGCCGCCCACGCCAGCGGCATCGAGCACGGGAACGATGCCATGCTGCTGCAGCAAGGCGGCCGGGCCGATACCGGACAGTTGCAGCAACTGGGGCGAGCCGATGGCGCCCGCCGTCAGCAGGGTTTCCCGCCGCGCCGTCGCCTGCCACTGCGTGCCGCCGCCCGTAAACACGACGCCCGTGCAGCGGGGGCCCGATTCCGTCGTTTCCAGCAGCAGACGTTCCACGTGGCAACCCGTCATGATGGTCAGATTCGGCCGCCGCGACGCCGGTTTCAAGAACGCTTTCGAGGTATTCCAGCGGATGCCGCGGCGCTGGTTGACGTCGAAATACGCGCTGCCGCTATTGTCGCCGCCATTGAAATCGCTGGTTTTCGGGATGCCTACCTGCTGCGCCGCATCGCGGAACGCATTCAAAATATCCCACGACAGCCGCTGTTTTTCCACGCGCCATTCACCGCCCACGCCATGGTTTTCCGAGGCGCCGCCGTAATAATCTTCGCTTTGCTTAAATAGCGGCAAGACTTTGTCCCAGCGCCAGGAAGCGTCGTCCGTCAGGTCGGCCCAGTGATCGTAATCGCCGGCCTGGCCGCGCATGTAGATCATGCCGTTGATGGAAGAACTGCCACCGAGTACTTTTCCGCGGGGATACATCAGGCTGCGTCCGCCCAGGCCCGCGTCCGCCTGCGTGGAATACAGCCAGTCCGTGCGGGGATTGCCGATGCAATGCAGATAGCCGACGGGGATGTGGATCCACACATAGTCATCCTTGCCACCCGCTTCCACGAGTAAAACGTTGGCGTCCTTGTCGCGCGTGAGCCGGTTGGCCAGCACGCAACCTGCCGTGCCGCCGCCCACGATGATGTAGTCGTATTCGCCTGCCGATTCCAATGAAGCTCCTTTCGGTATGCCATCAAGCTGTCGCGCAGCGTGTCTCCCCGCCGCGTCCCGTTACCAGAGTCTGTCTTTCTTCATGCATGCATGGCTGCTGAGCCGCAGTGAGATTACCACCAGTGCCGGCCCAGAGCGACATTAATCGTCAGGCTTCCATGATCCGCGCAGCAACAGGCAGTTTGGGCAGCCAAAAACCGTCCCACACAGGGACTGCAAGCTGTGGATAACCGTATGGATATCCACAGGTACGATATGTGAGTAAACGAAAAATTTTTTCAGCAGCTTTTTTTTATCCCAAAACCATCCCGGGCACATACAACGCTTACTCAGCGCTTATCCGTACGCCAAGCGATTGTTTACAAGGATAAATCGGGACTTATCCACAGAAGTTGCCGCCGTTAACTACTATTATTATTCTTGTATACGATCTTGTTAAGGTAAACCCGACAACGCACGTTTTGCCTGCCCTTCTCCATCAAGCAGCTTCACCAGCCTGTCATCAAAAAAAAAACCGACGAACGGCTTTCACTGACAAAAAAAACCGAGCCAACAACTGAGCGGCAAAAACCGGCACGGCCGGCATCACGCCAACAGCACTGCCAAACCGTTTTGCAAAATAGAAACGTCAACCGGCCTGGCCAGGCATCTTGCCAGCCAGCCATTCGACGTCGAAAAGAGGGGGAATTTGAAGCGATTGTGGATAAGTCACTTGATATCCACAGGATGACTTGTGAGTAAACACGAAGTTATGTGCAGGCCCGCATTTTATACAATTTTGCTCCTCGCGCGATACAGCGATTATGCACGCTTTATTTTTCACGTAAACGCTTGATCCTGTTGAAAAAAGATGACTTATCCACAGAAAAAAACGCGTTTACTATTACTACTATTTTTATATATAGATCTATTGTAAACCGACAAAAAAAAAGGAAGTCGTGGGATATTTCCAAAAAGCATGCAAAAAACGCCAAAAAAAAGGCCAACGGCAACACTCGGATCCACTGCCAAACCGTCTTCCAGGAATCACCTGGATGCCAAGGTCCATGAGAGAACAACGCTCGTGGTCATTCAACCTTGATTGCCCGACAAGCATCAATGCCAGCGAAGCGCGTCAAACATGCCACGACAGCAAGAAAAACCGTGCCGTTTGCTCGCCGGTGTGGATAAGTGCCTGCATATCCACAGGATGAGATGTGGGAAAAGTCGTTCTTTGTCCACAAGCCGATTTTTATCCCAAACAAGTCCTCCGTGGATACAATGCTTGTGCGCCTACTTTTTTGTACGCCAAGTCGATGATTTTTATACGGTATACCGACTTATCCACAGAAAAATGGCCGTTTACTATCACTACTATTTTTATGTATACATCTTTATTTAAAACACAGAAACAAACGCGGACGGTGGAAAAGTCGCCCGAATGGCTGTTTTCACCCTGTAAACCGTCTGGCAATCCCCAAAACCTGTAAAAACAGCATGAATTCAGCCCAAAAAATGCGTTTAGGCATCATCAGTGCCTTGCACGAAGAACAGCAGGGGCTCGTAGAAGCCATGCAAGGCCCCCAGAGACGTTCACACGGCATGCGTGACTACACCCTGGGAACCCTGTGGAATATCGACGCTGTGTGCGTCCTGTCGCGTCTGGGCAAGGTTGCCGCCGCCATGACGGCTTCCATCCTTGTGGAAAAGTACGGAGTTACCCACATCGTCTTCACGGGCGTGGCCGGCAGCGGGGATCAACACGTGAAAGTGGGCGATATCGTCGTGGCCGAAGCGTTGTTGCAGCACGATATGGATGCCCGCCCTCTGTTTCCCCGCTTCGAAGTGCCGCTGACGGGACTGCAGCGTTTTGCCACGGACCGGGAACTGAGCACGCAACTGGCTGGCGCCGCCGCCGATTTCCTGCGTGACGATGTTTCCAGCGTGCTCCAACCAGCCGAGATCGTGGAATTTGGCTTGCAGCACGCGCAAGTGCACCGCGGCATGATCGCCAGCGGCGACCAGTTCATCAGCAGCGCCGCGCAGGTGCGGCAATTGAAGGAGGATTTGCCCGATTTGCTGGCCCTCGAGATGGAAGGTGCCGCCGTGGCGCAAGTGTGTTTTGAACTCGGCGTGCCGTTTACCGTCATGCGCACCATTTCCGACAACGCCAACGAAGAGGCGGCCGTCGACTTCATGCGTTTCGTGCAGACGGTCGCCTCGCCATACGCGTTTGCCATCATTCAACAGCTGTGCCGGCGCCTGGCCGTCTGATTTTTCAGCTAGCATGCATAAAAAAAGGGCAGAACCACTGGTTCTGCCCTGTTTGCGTTGATGACCTGCTTAAATATTAGACGCTGAGCATCATCAAACTGGCATTGCCGCCGGCTGCCGTCGTATTCACGCACAGGGCCCGCTCGGCGACGAGGCGCCACAGGGGGATGACACCCTCCTCCGTGGTGGCGATGGTGCCCACCAGGGCACCTTCCCGGGCCGCCAGCGGCGCTTTGAGCTGGCCATCGAGGCTAGGCTCGATCATGGCGATCTGGAAATCCTGTTGAATGGATGCAAGATCATGGATGACCTGGATGCGGTCCTTCAGCGCGGCCGGCAGGTCGCCGGGAATCAGGCCAGCCGATTGCGCCAGCACGAGGGCCTGGTTGCCGGTCGCCAGCACGGCTGCCAGCTGGTTCATCAAGGTGCCGGAGGTGGCTGCCGCGCACAAGATCGTGCCGCGCGGGGCAAAGCTCAGGGTATTGCGTTCGCCCGTCGGGCCCGGCAAGACGGTGGTGCTGCCCAGCAAGGTCGTACGCGCGTATTCCTGCGCCAGCTGCTGCACCTTGTCGTGGCCATGCATCTTGGCCCACACGGTCAGCGCGTCGAGCGCTGGCGGCGCCTGGCGCTGGTGCTGCGCGTCGGCCGGCGCATTGCGCTGCAGGCGCTTCAGGTACAGGGGGCCGCCCGCCTTCGGTCCCGTGCCCGATTTGCCTTCGCCGCCGAAGGGCTGCACGCCGACGACGGCGCCGACGATGTTGCGGTTCACGTAGATATTGCCCACGTGCGCGCGCTTGGTGATGAAGGCGATGGTTTCATCGATGCGCGTATGGATGCCCAGGGTCAGGCCGTAGCCGCTGTCGTTGATCGATTGCACCAGTTGCGGCAGTTCAGCCCGCTTGTAGCGGATCACGTGTAGCACGGGGCCGAAGACTTCGTGCGTCAGCTGCTCCAGCGACTTGATTTCCAGCACGGTCGGCGCGACAAACGTGCCTTTCACGGTCGGCAGGTCGAGCGAATAGTGGTCGAGGGCCACGGTTTTCATCTTGTTGATGTGCGCCAGCAGATTGCCTTGCGCTTCCGCATCGATGACGGGGCCGATATCCGTGGCCAGGCGGTCAGGATTGCCAACGCGCAACTCCTGCATGGCACCTTTCAGCATGTGGATGGTCTTGTCGGCGATTTCCGCTTGCAGGAACAGCACGCGCAAGGCCGAGCAGCGCTGGCCGGCGCTGTCGAACGCGGACGACATCACGTCCTGCACCACCTGCTCCGGCAAGGCGGAGGAATCGACGATCAGGGCATTCTGGCCGCCCGTCTCGGCGATCAGGGGCAGGTCGATGCCTTCGGCGACGGCGCGCGCGGTCAGGTTGCGGTTGATCAATTGCGCCACTTCCGTCGAGCCCGTAAAAATCACGCCTTTGACGCGCGCATCATTGCACAGGCCGGCACCGACCACTTCTCCGCTGCCGGGCAAGAATTGCAGCGCACCGCGCGGCACGCCCGCCGCGTGCAGCAATTGCACGGCGCGGTGGGCGATCAGCGGCGTTTGCTCGGCCGGCTTGGCCAGTACCACGTTGCCGGCCGCCAGGGCGGCGGCCAGCTGGCCCGTAAAGATGGCCAATGGGAAATTCCACGGGCTGATGCAGGTCACGGGACCGAGCGCCAGGCTGTTCGGCGCATGTTCCACCTGTGCCGCGTAGTAGCGCAGGAAGTCGACGGCTTCGCGGATTTCCGCGATGGCGTTCGGCAAGGACTTGCCCGCTTCGCGCACGGCCAGGGCCATCAGCTCGATATGGTGTTCCTCGAACAGGTCGGCGGCGCGCTGCAGGGCTTGCGCGCGCAGCGACGGTTCCGTCGTTTGCCAGTCCATGGCGTAGGCGCTGGCGCTGGCCAGGGCCGTTTCCACGTCCGCCGGACCCGCTTCCATGACCTTGCCGACGAGATCGTCGTGCTGGGCTGGATTGTGGATGGCATGCGTGGGCGCATTCAGGCTGACGGCGCCGTCGATCAGGGGACCCGCCTGCCATTGCTGCTGCTGCGCCAGGCCGGCGGCCAGGGTGCGCAAGGTGTCCTCGTTTGACAGGTCCAGGCCGGCCGAGTTCTTGCGTTCGCTGCCAAACATGTCCAGCGGCAAGGGAATCGACGGGTGCGGCAAGCCGCCCTGCAGGCGCGCCTGTTCCAGCGGATCGCGGATCAGGCTATCGATGGCCACGCTTTCGTCGACGATCTGGTTGACGAAGGACGAGTTGGCGCCGTTTTCCAGCAGGCGGCGCACCAGGTAGGCCAGCAGGGTTTCGTGCGAGCCGACGGGGGCGTAGATGCGGCATGGCTTGTCGAGGTTGGCCGGGCCGACGACCTGGTCGTACAGGGTCTCGCCCATGCCGTGCAGGCACTGGAATTCGTAATCGGTGATGCCGTCGCGTTTCGCCCAGGTAAAGATGGTCGACAGGGTTTGCGCATTGTGCGTGGCAAATTGCGGGTAGATCAGGCCGCTGGCGCCCAGCAGTTTCTGCGCACACACGAGGTAGGACACGTCCGTGTAGACCTTGCGCGTGTAGACGGGATAGCCTTCCTGGCCATCGACTTGCGCGCGCTTGATTTCCGCGTCCCAATACGCGCCCTTCACCAGGCGCACCATGAACTTGCGGCCGCTGCGCTTGGCCAGGTCGATCAGGTAATCGATGGCAAACGGGCAGCGCTTCTGGTAGGCCTGCACCACGTAACCGATGCCGTCGAAGCCGGCCAGGTCCGCATCGAAAGCGAGGGCTTCCATCAGGTCCAGCGACAATTCCAGGCGGTCCGTTTCTTCCGCATCGATGTTGAAGCCGATGTTGTACTGTTTTGCCAGCAACAGCAGGGCTTTGACCTTCGGCAGCAATTCCTGCATGACGCGGGCGTGCTGGGCGCGGCTGTAGCGCGCGTGCAGGGCCGACAGTTTCACGGAAATGCCGGGGCCGTTCTTGATGCCGCGGCCGTTCGACGCCTTGCCGATGGCGTGGATCGCCGTTTCATACGAGGCATAGTAGTTGGCCGCGTCCGCTTGCGTCAGGGCCGCCTCGCCCAGCATGTCGTAGGAATAGCGGTAGCCGCGCGTTTCGTTGTCGCGGCTGTTTTTCAAGGCTTCCTCGATGGTCTGGCCCGTCACGAACTGGTTGCCCAGCATGCGCATGGCCAGGTCGACGCCTTTGCGGATCAGCGGCTCGCCGCCCTTGGCGATGAGCTTGGTCATGGCCGAAGCGAGGCCCGATTCGCTGCTGGTACTGACCAATTTGCCCGTAATCAGCAAGCCCCAGGTGGCGGCATTGACGAACAGCGACGGCGATTCACCCAGGTGCTTGCGCCAGTCGCCCTTGCTGATCTTGTCGGCGATCAGGCGGTCGGCCGTTTGACTGTCGGGTATACGCAACAGCGCTTCGGCCAGACACATTAATGCAACACCCTCTTCCGAGGACAGCGAGAACTCATGCATCAGTGCATCGACACCGGACGCGCGTGTGCGTTTTTGGCGCACGTTCGAGACGAGGCGGTGCGCCAGGGCCTGGCCTTCGGCCGTCGTTTCGGTGCTGCTGGCGCGCACTTGTTGCAACAGCCACTGCACGGCCGAAACCTCGTCGCGCCTATAGGCGGCAGTGATGGCGGCGCGATGTGGCGTCGCTTCGGGCAGGATTTCCGCCTGGAGCGCAGCAAAGGGAATCGGGGTAAAAGCCGAAGGGCCAGCAGGGTGCATAGGGACTCTTTACAAGGAAAAATGGGACGAAACCTGCGGTAATTTTTGCTCTTTTTTGGTGCAAAAAAATACAGAAAGTCGAACGTTAAGATGATTCGATTGTAAAGGGGATTCTTATGGATTAATTCTGGTAATACAGAGGACTAGCAATAGATAGTTTTTGATGCGACAATTTAACCAAATAATATTTATATGGGGGTGATTCGCATGCTGGACAAGATCAGTAAGAAAATCTTGATGGAATTGCAGAGTGATGGACGCATCAGCAACGTGGAACTGGCCGCGCGCGTGAACCTGTCGCCGGCCGCCTGCCTGGAGCGCGTGCGCAAGCTGCACGAATCGGGCTACATCATGGGCTATACGGCCCAGTTGAACCCGCAGCTGCTCGACGTCTCGTTGCTGGTGTTTATCGAAGTCGTGCTCGATCGCACGACACCGGAAGTGTTCGACGCCTTCAAGCATAGCGTACAAATCATTCCAGAGGTACTGGAATGTCACATGGTGGCCGGCGGTTTCGATTACCTGGTCAAGGCGCGCGTCAAGGATATGGCCGCTTACCGCGAATTCCTGGGCAAGACGCTGTTGCAAAAAGGTGTGCGGGAAACCCACACTTATGCCGTCATGGAAGAGGTCAAAAACACCACCAAATTGCCGATTAAGTGACCCCGGTGTAGTGCTGCCGTTTTTCTGATTGAGCTATCGGAACAAATGTTGTAGGGTAGAACCACAATTCTGCCATCCGGTAGCCGCCTGAAACGACGCGCAGACGCCAGTTCAGGGTGCAAGGCGGGCAATCGTGCCCATCCGCATACGGTTACACCCCCTTCTCCACGGGAGGGGGACGGGTTCTCGCAGCGGGGGACAAATGAAGCAGTTGCAGCATCAGCTGGTGCGTTTCTTTGTATTCACGATCCTGGCCATGGCCGTCGCCTGTTGCCTGGTGTATCTGCTGCTGGCGCTGGGCGGCGGCGCATCTCCCTATCTGATTGCCTGCGTGGCCGCCGGCACGGGCGCCGCATTGCTGGCGCTGGCCAGCCGCCCCCGCGGCGACACGGGCTTGCAGCAGTTCACCGACACGGTGGGCCAGGCCATCGACGCCATCATGATCGGGGCGGCGGAAACGTCGTATTTTGTTGACTCCGTCAAACAGAAGGTGGAACTGGACGTGCAGACGGCCAGCGACATCGCCGACAGTTCCGGACAGAATGCGGTCATGACGGAAAAGATCGCCGCCAATGCGGAACGGGCGGCCAAAGTGGCCGCCGGCGTGCGGCAGGAAAGCGTGGCGGCGCGGGCCGAAGTGGACCAGGGCTTGCGGCGCATCAATAGCGCCCGCGAAGAGGCGCAAGGCGCGTCCAGCACCATGCTGAGCCTGCAGGAAAAATCCAAACGCATCACGGGCTTCACGGAAGCCATCTCCGATATTTCCGCGCGCACCAATCTGCTGGCGCTGAATGCCGCCATCGAGGCCGCGCGCGCCGGGGAACACGGGCGCGGCTTTGCCGTGGTGGCCGGGGAAGTGCGGCAACTGGCGCAGCGCACCAAGGAAGCGTCCGATGAAATCAGCGTGATGGTGCGCGAAATCAATGAACAGGCGGAAAAAGCCGCGCGCGGCATGGGGGCACTGGCGGCCGGCGTGACGGAAGCGGCGCGCAATGTGGAAAGCGTGCATGCTTCGCTCAGCCATATCGAGGAATCGTCGGGCGTGTCCGAGGACGAGATCGGGCAGATCGCCCGCGCTTCGCGCGAGCATGTCGACACGACGCAGGTGATCGCCGATGCCATCGAGAAAATCCGCGACAGCATGCTGTCGACCAACGCGGAATTGCCGCGCGCCACGCAGTCGGCGATGGCCCTGGCCGAGCGGGCCGAAGTGATCGCCGGCGCCCTCGGCGAGGCGAGCGTGGCCACGCCCCACGACGAAATCCGCGAGGCCGCCCAGCGCGCCGCGCGCGAGGTGGGCAAATTGTTCGAGCACGCCATCGCCTCGGGCCGCATCACGCGCGAAGCCCTGTTCGACCGCCACTACCGGCCCATCCCGAACACCAATCCGCCCAAGCACAACACGCAGTTCGACGCGTTCACGGACAAGGTGCTGCCGGAGCTGCAGGAGGGCGTGCTGGCCGCCCTGCCCCACCTGGCGTACGCGGGCGCCGTCGACAACAATGGATACTTTCCAACGCACAACAAGAAGTTCTCGCAGCCGCTGACGGGCGACTACGCCACCGATATCGTCAATAACCGCACCAAGCGCATCTTCAGCGACCGCACGGGCAAGCGCTGCGGCAGCAATACCAAGCCGTTCCTGTTGCAGACGTACAAGCGCGACACGGGCGAGGTCATGCACGACTTGTCCGTGCCCATCCACGTCGAGGGCAAGCACTGGGGCGGGTTTAGAATTGGTTATCGCTCCAGCAGCCATGCATAGCAAAACGCCTGATGATTACTCATCAGGCGTTTTTTCTGGTGCTGGCAGATCATTTATTCAATATGCGGCTTCGGCGCCACGCCGCCGCCGGCCGCCGTGGCCGAGCGCAGGGTGGGCGTATTCATTTCTTCCAGGTGGTTGCGCAGCCATTTGTGGGCGGGGCTGCGGGCGTCGCGTTCGTGCCACAACATGTCCAGGTGGACAGCCGGCAAGGTAAACGGCAAATCCTTGTACAGCAGGGACTCCGTCATGCCCGTCGAGGCGATCAGGTGGCGCGGCAGGACGGTGATCAGGTCGGAATTGGCGACGACGCGTCCGGCCGTGAAGAACTGGTTCACCGTCAGCAAAATGCGGCGTTCGCGGTGGATCTGCGCCAGCGCTTCGTCGACGAGGCCGTGGGCGCGGCCGGAAAAGCTCACCAGCAGGTGATTCGCCGCGCAATAGTTATCCAGGTTGAGTTCCACCTTGGCCAGCGGATGGCCGCGCCGCATCACGCACACATACTTGCCGGAATACAGGCGCTCATGGCGGATGGGTGAGCTGGTGTCGCTCGACAATTGCGCCGCCACGCCGGGAAAGAAGCCCACGGCCAGGTCGATGTCGCCGCGCAGCAGCATGGGGCGCGGCTCGCGCGTGGTCAGCGGCATCATGCGCACGTTGACGCCCGGCGCTTCCCGTTCGATCGAGCGCATCAGCGAGGGCAGCCAGAACGCGGCCGTGGCGTCGGCCATGGCCATGCGGAAGGTGGCGTGCGTCTTCGACACGTCGAAGGTTTCCGGCGTGACGGCCGCTTCCAGGCTGGCCAGGGCCGAGCGCACGGAAGGCCACAGGGCTTCGGCGCGCGGCGTGGGTTTCACGCCATAGGCCGTGCGGATCAGCAATTCGTCACCGAGGCTTTCGCGCAGGCGCTTGATGGCGTTCGATACCGCCGGCTGCGTCATCGCCAGGTGGCCGGCTGCGCGCGTCAGGTTTTGTTCCGTCATGACGGCGTCGAAAACACGCAGCAAGTTCAGATCCAGCGTCAGAAAACTCATGGAAAGCCCAGATAAAAGTTGAATTCGAAGAATTAGTCAGGAGTGTAAACCGCGCCGGGCACGAATATTTTCACTCGTAAAAAAATATTACAGTTTTCCATTCACGATTCATATAATTGGTATCAGGAAATGGAATTAGATTTATATGTTGCACTGCACTATAGTACTGGCAAATTCTATAATGCACTGGAACAGTATGTCTACCTTCGCCTCCGCCCTGTACGCAGTATCCGCACCCGTGCTGGAGATTTCCCTGCTCAACGCCCTGCAAATCGTGCTGGTGATCGTCGCCGCGGGCGCCTTCGCCCTGCTGTTCAAGCCCTTGCTGGTGGGCATCGCCCGCGCCATGGTGCTGGTGGTGCGTCCCAAGCTGAGCCGTGAAGAGCGCCTGGCGCGCCAGCAGATGCGCGAAGCGCAGGCGCTCAAGCGCACCCTGGGCAAGATGGATGGCGTGTCGCCGAGCAATGCCGCCGAACTGCGCGCCCTGTCGACACGCGCATAAGCTCGCTGTTACGGAAAGACCAGCCGGTGTGCGCACCGGCTTTTTTTACGCCTGCGTTGTTGCCTACGCCATGTCACCCAGCAAGTGGGCGCGCAGCTGGGTATCGGCCGGATGGGCGCCGATCCAGATTTTCAGCAGCGCATTGTAGAAAGCCAGCTCGGGCACCTTGTCGCCCAGCTGCTTGCCGTTCAGCTTGCATAAGGTACCTTCGTCCGGTAGCCAGTCGACGGTCAGGATGTCGCCCTTCTTCAGGCCCGGCACCATGGCGAACATGGCGCCGAACTGCATCGTCTGGCTCAGCAGGCGCGTGCGGTCGGCCTGGTCGGAACTGCGGTTCAAGCCCTGCATGAAGGCTAGACCCAGTTCGTCGGAGGTGATGTCGCGCAGCATGACGATCTCGAGACGGCGCGGCCCGGGCAGCGCCAGGATGTCGGCCAGCTGGGTTTTCTTTTCCGGCAGGTACAGGGCGATCGTGTAGACCTTGAAGATGACTTTGTAGCGCACGCCGGCGCCGTTGAGTTTCAATTCGCGGCTGGCCAGCTGTACCGTCTCGTCCAGCCTGACGCCGCCCACCTCGACCGCCAGCGCTGCTTGCGCCAGGGCAGCGCACAGGCAGGCGGCGGCCAGGGAGCGGCCCAAACGGGATGTGCTTATTTGCATCTTCTGCCTCCGTAGAGAAACTTGTGCTGTGGATAAGTTCGCACAAGCACACAGTGTAGAACAGTTGGCAGAAGCTGGCGCCACGCAGACGTGGCGAGAAAGAAAGGCTTAGGGTTTGGCGGCAGGCAGCTCGGCCTGCAGGCGCTCGTACTTGGCCATCAATTGCTCCGGCGTCTCGCGCCAGGCGGGATTGAAGGGGATGCAGCTGACGGGGCACACTTGCTGGCATTGCGGCTCGTCAAAGTGTCCCACGCATTCGGTGCACTTGTTGGGATCGATTTCGTAGATTTCCGCGCCCATGTAGATCGCGTCATTCGGGCACTCGGGCTCGCAAATGTCGCAATTGATGCATTCGTCGGTGATCAGTAATGCCATGATTTCACTCTTACTTATTGCGATGATGCAGCGTTGGCGGCAATCTTGTTTTGCAGCCAGCGGTTCACCGAGGGGAAGACAAACTTGGAGACGTCGCCGCCCAGCGCCGCGATTTCACGCACGATGGTGCCCGAAATGAACTGGTACTGGTCGGACGGTGTCAGGAACATGGTTTCGACATCGGGCAGCAGGTAGCGGTTCATGCCCGCCATCTGGAATTCGTATTCGAAGTCGGAGACGGCGCGCAGGCCGCGCACGATGACCCGCGCTTCGTGCTTGCGCACGAAATCCTTGAGCAAGCCGGAAAAGCTTTCCACCTGCACGTTCGGATAGTGGCCGAGCACTTCGTTGGCGATTTCCAGGCGTTCGTCGAGCGAGAAAAACGGTTGCTTGTTCTTGCTGTCGGCCACACCGACGATCAGCTTGTCAAACAGACCCGATGCGCGGCGCACCAAATCTTCATGACCGCGCGTGAGCGGATCGAATGTTCCTGGATAAACGGCTACAACCATTGCGGCTCCCTGATGATGCACCAATATAGACGCGCATTATGCCTGAAAATGGTGCCTCGCCCTGGGCCGGGGCGCCGTTTTAGCCCTGTTTTGCCTGTTTTATAGGCAGATTCAGGCTGTTGCCGGCACTTTGTTGTAAGTTAGCAAATGATAATAAACGGTGCCCGCCTTGTCGGCGCGGATGACTTCCCACGGCGCCATCCACTCGGGCTTTTCCAGTGCGCTGGTTTCATCGAAGACCAGCGGCAAGCCCGATTCCGCGTACACCATGCCGCCTTCCTTGAGCAGCTTGGCGCACAGCGGCAGCACTTTGGCGAGGAAATCCTGCTGGTACGGCGGATCGAGGAAGATCAGGTCGTAACGCTGGCCCCGCGCCGCCAGGCCTTGCGCCGTCAGCAGGGCGTCGCCGCGCAGCAGCTGGACATTGTCGGCGCGCAATTTGGCCTTGTTCTCTTCCAGCTGGCGGATCACGGGCGTGTGCGTGTCGACCATGGTGACGGAGGCCGCGCCGCGGCTGGCCGCCTCGAAGCCCAGGGCGCCGCTGCCGGCGAACAGGTCCAGCACCTGGGCGTTGGCCCAGTCGCCATCGCGCAGGTGGTTGATCCAGTTGAATACGGTTTCGCGCACGCGGTCCGGCGTGGGGCGCAAGCCCAGTGCCTGCAAGACAGGCAGCACGGAGCGCTTCCACTGGCCGCCGATGATGCGCACCTGGTTCGGTGGCGGCGCGTGGTGGACGGGGACTTTGGCGGGTTTCTTAATTTTCTTTTGCATGGGCATTTAAAACGCCTGACAAAACCATAGCGAGCGGCAGTGCGTTGTGGCTCAGAAGCGCAGCTGTGCGAAGGCACAGTGAGCATCGCAGGCCGCAAATCGCGACGCGCAGCAGGTTTTGTCAGGCGTTCCATTTCTTCAATTCGATGGCGGCCACTATAGCATATGGCCCCCTCCCCCCTGCTGGCGCTGCCTCGCTATTTGGCTTGTGTGGCCAGGGAATTGAAATCGTCGATCCAGCCCTGCATGCGCTTGACGGCATGGGCTTTCTGCGCCGGCGTGGCAATCTTGATCACCGTCAAGACCATCTGCGCCGTGCTGTCTTGGTAAGCGTCAAAGAAGGCCTTGCGCTCGGAGTGCTCCAGGCGCTCGAAACTGTCCTTGATCAGGGTCGTGATCAAGGCTACGGTGACGTCCTTGCCGAGCTTTTCCTGCTGCACTTTCTTGACCAGGTTCAACACATTCTGCTGGCGCCGCATGCGTTCGTCGAGCCAGATCTCGTTGTTCAGCGGGCGCGCGTCGGACGCCTTGCGGATGATGGCTTCCTGCTCGCTGCTGAAGCCGCCGAACCACAGTTCGAACTGTTCCATGGCTTTCTTGTAGCGCAGCTTCTGGCGCTTGTCCTGGTCGCCGCTCAGGTATTTTTTGCGGTAGTCGTCATTGTTCGACTTGAACTTCTTTTCCATCTGCGCGATCTGCTCGGGCTTGAGCGAGCGCGCCAGGTCGGCCAGTTCCGGCGCGGCCCTCAGCAGCAGCGTCTGGGTACGGTGCTTGATCTCGCCGTAATCGGCCAGCAAGTCCGCCTGCGTGATATTGCCCTGCAACTGTTTCTGCCCCGTGCGCAGGATGTCCACGTAATCCTTCAGCTGCGTCTTGCGGTGCCAGTCGAACAGCTTGTCGATGTCCTCGCGCACCCAGCCCTTCTGGTCGCGGTCCAGGTCGACATAGGCATTGAGCCACCAGTACAGCACGGTGTCGCCGTTGTTGTAGGCCAGGCGCAAGCCGCTGCAGCCGGCCATGATGACGAGCAGGATGGCCAGCACGGCATAAGTAAAGCGCCGGAACGGCGTGGAATACGGGGCCTGCGTGTTAAACTTTTCCATATTCTTAACTTTTAAAAAATTACGGTCTATGAACGTTGTCATTCTCGCCGCCGGTATGGGGAAACGCATGCAGTCGGCCCTGCCCAAGGTACTGCACCCGCTGGCTGGCAAGCCGCTGCTGTCGCATGTGATCGATACGGCGCGCACGCTGGCGCCGTCCCGATTATGCGTGATTTACGGACATGGGGGCGCTGCGGTGCTGAAGTTGCTCGACGGTTACAAGGCCAGCCATGGCCTGACCCTCGACGCTGCCGAGCAAACGCAGCAGCTGGGCACGGGCCATGCGGTGCAGCAAGCCGTGTCCCTGCTCGACGAGTCGGTACCGACCCTGATTTTGTACGGCGACGTGCCGCTGACGAGTGCCGTTTCCCTGCAGAAGCTGGTGCAGGCGGCCGGCAGCGACAAGCTGGCCATCCTGACGGTGGAACAGGACGATCCCTTCGGCCTGGGCCGCATCGTGCGCGACAACGGCGCTATCGTGCGCATCGTCGAGGAAAAGGATGCTACGCCAGCAGAGCGCGCTATCCGCGAAATCAACAGCGGCATCATGGTCGCGCCGACCGTGCCCCTGAAGAAATGGTTATCGGCCTTGTCGAATAACAATGCCCAAGGGGAATATTATCTGACCGATATCGTCGCCCAGGCCGTCGCCGATGGCGTGGCCGTCACTTCGGCCCACCCGGCCGCCGTGTGGGAAGTGGCTGGCGTCAACAGCAAGGTGCAGCTGGCCCAGCTCGAGCGCATCCACCAGAACAATATCGCGCAAGCCTTGCTGGAGCGGGGCGTGACCCTGCTCGACCCGGCCCGCATCGACGTGCGCGGTGAACTCGTTTGCGGCCGCGATGTCACCATCGATGTCGGCTGCGTGTTTGAAGGCAAGGTGGTGCTGGGCGACGGCGTGCGCGTGGGCGCCAACAACGTCATCATCAACGCCACGGTGGCCGATGGCGCGCACATCAAGCCGTTCTGCCACATCGAGGATGCCGTCGTCGGCGCCGCGTCCCTCATCGGCCCCTACGCGCGCCTGCGCCCCGGCACCGTGCTGGCGGAAGACGTGCATATCGGGAACTTCGTCGAAGTGAAGAACAGCCAGGTCGCCGCGCACAGCAAGGCCAACCACCTGGCCTACATCGGCGACGCCACCATCGGTTCGCGCGTCAACGTGGGCGCCGGCACCATCACCTGCAACTACGATGGCGTGAATAAATTCCGCACGGTCATCGAAGACGACGCCTTCATCGGCAGCGACAGCCAGCTGATTGCTCCCGTTACCGTGGGCAAGGGTGCCACCCTGGGCGCCGGCACGACCCTGTCGAAAGATGCGCCGGCAGGCAAGCTGACCATTTCACGCGCCAAGCAAGTGACCATCGACGGCTGGAGCCGTCCCGTGAAGCTACCGAAGTAAGCGGGCGCATCGTCCGGCAGGCATGACGCCGCCAGCCTTTCCGGGCTGGCGGCGTTTTTTTACGCCTGCCAGACCCCTTCCCCATCTGTGGGTAAGCCTGTGGAAAGCTTGCGTATAAGACGGGATAACTTGGCCATTTGGATATCTGCCGTTGCCACCCCGATTTTTGCAGTGTGGATAAGCATGTGCACAAGCCTGCGCACAAGTCATGGACAAGCTCGGTATAAGCCTTGTATAAGCGCTGGACAAGCCGTGGAAAAGCCGGGATAAGTTTTTCCTCCCGTCACCTAATGCCCAAGAAAGAGCCGACTCATGTCAGTAAGAAATCACCCTGCCGTGTGAATACCTGGCAATGTGGATAAGCCTGTGAGCAAGGCGTGAATAAGCGAGGAATAACTTGCAAGTCATTGTATTGTCAGTATATTTTTACAGGATGTGCGTCTCGCCCCTGTGGGTAAGACTGTGCATAAGCATGTTGCTAACGGGTGGGCAAGCTGAGGATAAGGCGGGATAAGTATTCGACACCGGCCAGCTTGCCAGATTCGGCGCCGGTCTTTTTATGTCAGTCAAGGTGCATGCCTGGCGGGGCGGGGTGGATGGCTTGTGGATAATGTTGTGCATAAGTGCACTGATAGCGCGGGATAACTTCGCCGCCATGGGGATTCATACGGCGATGCGCGTCTCGAACTTGCTGCGAAACGTGGAAAAATAGCTTTTCACGTTGCGCACATTGGCATGCGCGGCAAACAGGCGGTGCGCCAGCGCGTGATACGCGGGCATGTCGGCCACCTGCACCATCAGCACGAAGTCGGGGCCGGGCGAGACGCGGTAGCACTGCAGCACGGCGGGCTCGTCCGCCACGAGCTGCTCGAATTGCGCCAGGCGTTCCGCCGCCTGCACGTCGAGCGAGATTTCCACGATGGCCGTCAGGCGCGCGCCCACCAGCTGCGGCGCGACGATGGCCACTTGCCGTTCGATCACGCCGCTTTCCCGTAAATGCTTGACGCGCCGCAAGCACGTGGGCGCCGACACGTGCACCGCCTGGGCCAGCTCGCTGTTGGTTTGCGATGCATCAATTTGCAAGGCGTTCAGGATGCGACGATCGATCTCGTCGAGGATAATGTTGTGTTCGCTCATGATTTTGATGAATTGGGAAATAAATTAAGTATAAATGAAAGAATATTTCATCGCAAAATCGATGTGAAATATTCAGTCAAAAATACCATGATTTAGAAAGCATATTTCATACGCTCTGCTTTAGCATGCGTGCATTGATTAATTTTTAACTAGAGGTTTCCATGTGCGGCATCGTCGGCGCAGTTGCGCAACGTAATATCACTCCCATCCTGCTCGAAGGCTTGAAGCGCCTGGAATACCGCGGCTACGATTCCTGCGGCATCGCCCTGCACGCGGATGGCCGTTTGCAGCGTTCGCGCTCCACCTCGCGCGTGGCCGAGCTGGAAAAGCAGATCGGCGAAGAAGGCTTGAGCGGCTTCACGGGCATCGCCCACACGCGCTGGGCCACGCATGGCGCCCCTGTCTCGTTCAACGCGCACCCGCACTTTTCCCCGACGGAAGAGAATGCCCGCGTGGCACTGGTGCATAACGGCATCATCGAAAACCACGACGAGCTGCGCGCCGAACTGACGGCCTTGGGTTACGTCTTCCAGAGCCAGACGGACACAGAAGTGATCGCCCACCTGGTCGAGCACATGTACAACGGCGACCTGTTTGAGACCGTGCAGCAAGCCGTCAAACGCCTGGACGGCGCGTATGCGATCGCCGTCTTCTGCCGTGACGAGCCGCACCGCGTCGTGGCCGCGCGCCAGGGTTCGCCCCTGATCGTCGGCCTGGGCAACGGTGAAAATTTTGTCGCCTCCGACGCCATGGCCCTGGCCGGCACGACCGACCAGATCATCTACCTGGAAGAAGGCGACGTGGTCGACCTGCAACTGTCGCGCTGCTGGATCGTCGACGTCGATGGCAAGCCCGTCGAGCGCGAAGTGAAGACCGTGCATGCGCACACGGGCGCGGCCGAGCTGGGCCCGTACCGCCACTACATGCAGAAGGAAATCTTCGAACAGCCGCGCGCCATCGGCGACACGCTCGAAGGCGTGACGGGCATCATGCCGGAACTGTTCGGCGACGACGCCTATAAAATCTTCAAGCAGATCGACCGCGTGCTGATCCTCGCCTGCGGCACCAGCTCGTATGCGGGCATGACGGCCAAATACTGGATCGAATCGATCGCGAAAGTGCCCGTCAGCGTGGAAGTGGCCAGCGAATACCGTTACCGCGACAGCGTGCCGCACCCGAACACCCTGGTGGTGACGATCTCGCAAAGCGGCGAGACGGCCGACACCCTGGCCGCCCTGAAGCATGCGCGCAGCCTGGGCATGCACCATACCCTGACCATCTGCAACGTGGCCACCAGCGCCATGGTGCGCGAATGCGCCCTGGCCTACATCACGCGCGCCGGCGTGGAAGTGGGCGTGGCCTCGACCAAGGCGTTCACGACGCAGCTGGCGGGCCTGTTCCTGCTGACCCTGTGCCTGGCGCAAGTCAATGGCCACCTGTCCGAAGAGCAGGAAGCGGCGCACCTGAAAGCCATGCGCCACCTGCCCGTCGCCATCGCGTCCGTGCTGGCGCTGGAACCGCAGATCATCGCCTGGTCCGAGGAATTCGCGCG
Organism: Janthinobacterium sp. GW821-FHT03C08; assembly: GCF_059420905.1. Lineage (NCBI taxonomy): Bacteria > Pseudomonadati > Pseudomonadota > Betaproteobacteria > Burkholderiales > Oxalobacteraceae > Janthinobacterium > Janthinobacterium sp. GW821-FHT03C08. The sequence goes on from NZ_JBWKUP010000009.1 coordinate 192,927, forward strand.
CAAGGAAAACGCCCTCTTCCTGGGCCGCGGCATGCACTACCCGATCGCCCTGGAAGGCGCCTTGAAGCTGAAGGAAATTTCGTACATCCACGCCGAAGCGTATCCGGCCGGTGAACTGAAACACGGCCCGCTGGCCCTGGTGACGAATGAAATGCCGGTCGTCACCATCGCGCCGAACGATGCCCTGATCGAGAAGCTGAAATCGAACATGCAGGAAGTGCGCGCCCGCGGCGGCCAGCTGTACGTCTTTGCCGACGTCGACTCGCACATCCACTCCGGCGAAGGCCTGCACGTCATCCGCCTGCCCGAGCACTACGGCGACCTGTCGCCCATCCTGCACGTCTGCGCCCTGCAGCTGCTGGCGTACCACACGGCCCTGGCACGCGGCACGGACGTCGACAAGCCACGCAATCTGGCCAAGTCGGTAACAGTGGAGTAAGCGGGCCGGATGCTGCCTGTTGCCTGCGGCGCAATGCCGCCGGCGACAGGCAGTCATCATCCAGAGGCCGGAACGGCGCGCGCCCTGTACTGCTCTATCCACTTCACGGACTGGGCGACCCCGCCGAAGGGGAAGAAATGCAGGCTGACCTTGCCATGGGCCGCTGTCAGGCCGCTGGCCAGGCGCTCGACAAACAGGTCCGGCCCCGCCGTGCCGAGCAGCTTGCCGATCGCGATGCCGTACTTGGACCACATTGAGGCGCAGGCGTCCACGCCGCACAATGCCGCATAGCGCGCCAGCACGGCGATGCTGGCGGGACCCGGCACGCCCACGCGCACGGGATGCTCCATGCCGCGTTCGCGCAGCGCTGCGAGCCACGTCAACACGATGTCGGCATCAAACGCAAACTGCGTGACGATCATGGCCGCCATGCCGCGCTGCTCGATGCTGCGGCACTTGCGTTCAAGCACCTCCCACTGTTCGGCTGTGCGCATGACCGCATGGCCTTCCGGATGACCGCCCACGCCGATTACCTTCACGCCCGCGCGTTCGAACACGCCGGTGGCGATCAGCGCTGCACTGTCGGAAAACGGCCCCGTCGGGGTGGACGGGTCGCCGGCGATGACGAAGCAGCGCTCGACGCCCGCTTCCGCCACCGCGCGCTGGACGAAGGACTCAAACCCGGCTAGCGAGGCGATGCGGCGCGCAGACAAGTGCGGCATGGGCTCAAAGCCCAGCCCGCGCACGGTCCGCACGGCGGCCAGCCGCGCGTCGTCGTCTTCGCGCGGCAGGTAGGGAATGGCAATGGTTGACCCGGGTATTATCCGGGGCGCCGCTGCGCGCAAGGCAGCCATGTCCTTCGTACCGACTTCCAGGGAATAGGCGTGCGTGAGGCCGCTGGCGGGCGTGGGCTGATCGGGATGCATCACGGGGCTAGCCTTGGTTTTCTGGCGCAATGGCCGGCTGGCGGGCCAGTGCGATGAAGGCGCGCACGTAGTCGATGGCCGTGTCCGTCTCGCGTGCGCCCAGGAAGATCTGCTTGGCGATGCCGCGCGCGCCCAGCCGCACCGGCACCACGTCCATCTTGGCCGCATATTCCTCGACCAGCCAGCGCGGCAGGGCGGCCACGCCGCGGCCGCTGGCTACCATCTGCAGCATGATGTCGGTCGTTTCGATGGCCTTGTGGCGCTTGGGCGTGACACCGGCCGGCAGCAGGAACTGGTTGTAGATGTCCAGGCGCTCGATGTCGACGGGGTAGCTGATGAGCACTTCCTGGCTCAGCTGCTGGGGCTGCACACAGGCCGCCCCGGCCAAGGCATGGCCCTTGGCCACGACGAGCACCTGCTCGTAGTCGAACACGGGTTCGAAGGTCAGCCCCGGCTTGTACAGCGGATCGGGCGTGACCAGCAGGTCGATCTCGTAGCCGAACAGCGCGCCGATGCCGCCGAACTGGAACTTCTGCTTGACGTCCACATCCACGTCCGGCCATGCGGCCAGATACGGCGACACGATCTTGAGCAGCCACTGGTAGCAAGGGTGGCATTCCATGCCGATGCGCAGCGCGCCGCGCTCGCCCTGCGCGAACTGGCCCAGGCGCTCTTCGGCCAGGTCCAGCTGCGGCAGCACCCGGTTCGCCACCGCCAGCAGGTACTGGCCGGCCTGCGTCAGGCGCAAATTTCTCCCTTCGCGCAGCCAGACGTCGGTGCCCAGTTGCTGCTCCAGCTTTTTCATGCTGTGGCTCAGGGCCGACTGGGTCAGGTGCAGTACGCCTGCGGCGGCCGTCAACGACCCTTGTTTCTCGACTTGCTGGACGATGCTGAGGTGGATGCGTTCAAGCATTGGAATGAGCCATATTCATGGATATATGAAATAAGACCATTATACTTCATCGATTCCCGCCGTTATCATCCATTCCCTTGCTGCCGGCATTTGTCGGCCCGCGCGCATCACCCCTATGAAAGCAAACATGACACGTCCACTGCGTTTGGTCGCCGTTTCCGGCGGGCTGCAACGCCCTTCCAAGGCCGCCGCCCTGGCAGAGCACCTGCTGGACCTGATCGCCGGCGTCGTCCCGTGCGAACAGCGCCTGGTCGAACTGGGCCAGCTCGCGCCGCAGCTGGCCGGCGCGGTTTGGCGCTCCCAGCTGCCCCATGCGGTGGAGCGGGAACTTGCGGCGGTCGAGCAGGCCGACATCCTGGTGGTGGCCACGCCCGTCTACCGCGGCTCCTACACGGGCTTGTTCAAGCACTTCTTCGACTTTATTGACCAGGACGCCCTGATCGACAAGCCCGTCCTGCTGGCGGCCACCGGCGGCAGCGAGCGCCATGCGCTGATGATCGACCACCAGCTGCGGCCCCTGTTCAGCTTTTTCCAGGCACGCACATTGCCGCTGGGCGTGTACGCCACGGACAAGGATTTCGCCGACTACCGGGTGCAGGACGAGGCCCTGCTCCAGCGCGCCGCGCTGGCCGTCCAGCGGGCATTGCCATTGCTCGCATTGACGCGCCATGCGAGACCTGCCGCCGCCAACGAAGCGGTCGCGGCTTGATACGCCTGCCACGGTCACTACGTCATACACACATTCATTTATTCGCAGCAATCAGGACAGCCGATCACCATGAGCAAAGACTTTGTATTCAGCATCAAGAGCATCGCTTTCGATGAAAACTATCATCCTTCGGACAATACGCGCCTGACGACCAACTTTGCCAATCTGGCCAGAGGAGCGAGTCGCCGGGAGAATTTGCGCAATACCTTGCGGATGATCAGCAATCGCTTCAACAACCTGGCGCATTGGGACAATCCGAAGGGAGAGCGCTACTCGGTCGAGCTCGAAATCATTTCCGTCGAGCTCAATATTGACGTCCAAGGCAGCAATATTCCGCTGATCGAGATATTGAAGCCGAATATCCTGGACAGGGAAACCGGAGAGCGCATGGCCGGCATCGCGGGGAATAACTTCTCCTCGTACGTGCGCGATTACGACTTCAGCGTGCTGCTGCCAGAGTACAACAATAATAAAGCCACCTTTGGCACGCCGGAGAACTTCGGCGATTTTCATGGAAAGCTGTTCAAGCACTTTGTCAATTCAACGACCTACAAGGAGCATTTCAGCAAGCCGCCTGTCATCTGCATCAGCGCCTCGAGCAGCAAGACCTATCATCGGACCGAGAACCGGCATCCCATACTCGGCGTCGAATATCGGCAAAATGAATTTTCGCGGACGGATCAATATTTCGAAAAAATGGGGCTGCAGGTCCGCTATTTCATGCCGCCAGACAGTGCCGCGCCGCTGGCTTTTTACTTTGTCGGCGACCTGCTGGGCGACTACACGAACCTGGAGCTGATCGGCACCATCAGCACGATGGAGACATTCCAGAAGATTTACCGGCCCGAGATTTACAACGCCAATTCGGCGGCGGGGAAGTTTTACCAGCCCAGCCTGAAGAACCAGGATTACTCGCTGACGCAAATTGTCTATGACCGGGAAGAGCGCAGCCAACTGGCGGTCCAGCAGGGGAAATACACGGAAGAGCACTTCATCAAGCCATACAAGCATGTGCTGGAACAATGGGCCGCGACCACGCTCTTTAATTAATCCCAATACACGACATCATTGATCATGAAAAAATTATTACCTACTTCGACTGCCGGCAGCCTGCCGAAACCTTCCTGGCTGGCCCAGCCTGAAAAGCTGTGGTCGCCCTGGAAATTACAGGGCGAGGAATTAGTCGAGGGAAAGCAGGATGCCTTGCTGCTGTCGCTGCAGGAACAGCAGCAGGCAGGCATCGATATCGTCAGCGATGGCGAGCAAACCCGCCAGCATTTTGTCACCACGTTTATCGAGCACCTGAGCGGCGTCGATTTTGACAAACGCGAGACCGTCAGAATCCGTGACCGCTACGATGCGAGCGTGCCGACCGTCGTCGGCGCCGTGAGCCGCCCGAAGTCCGTATTTGTCGACGACGCCAGGTTCCTGCGCCAGCAAACCACGCAGCCCATCAAATGGGCGCTGCCCGGTCCGATGACGATGATCGACACGCTGTACGACAGCCACTATAAAAGCCGTGAAAAACTGGCCTGGGAATTCGCCAGGATCCTCAATCAGGAAGCGCGGGAACTGGAGGCGGCCGGCGTCGACATCATCCAGTTTGACGAACCCGCCTTCAATGTCTTCTTCGATGAAGTCAATGATTGGGGCATCGCCACCCTGGAGCGGGCGATCGAAGGCCTCAAATGCGAAACGGCCGTGCATATTTGCTATGGCTACGGCATCAAGGCCAATACGGACTGGAAAAATACGCTGGGGTCCGAGTGGCGCCAATATGAAGAGTCGTTCCCCAAGCTGCAGCAATCGAATATCGACATCATCTCGCTGGAATGCCACAACTCGCGTGTGCCCATCGACCTGATTGAACTCATACGCGGCAAAAAAGTAATGGTCGGGGCCATCGACGTGGCATCCAATACCATTGAAACGCCGGAGGAAGTGGCCAACACCCTGCGCAAGGCGCTGCAGTTTGTCGATGCCGACAAGCTCTACCCGAGCACCAACTGCGGCATGGCGCCCTTGTCTCGTCGCGTGGCAAGAGGCAAACTCAATGCGCTCAGCGCGGGTGCGGAAATCATCCGAAGGGAAATCTCCTAGCGGGCTGGTGACATGCCCTTGCCGTATTGAGCGGGGTGTACAACTTTATTGATAATCACATCAGGTGCATGATGCAAGTGTGTGATTGACCCTGCGGGTATCCCCGCAGGGTATTGGGCAAGACGATGAAAATATCCGGGAATCCATTAAATCTTGTCTCGAACATTGAACGCTCGCCAGCTTCGGTTATCTGCTATCCCTGCTATTTCCCATGACCTTGTTCTTTGCATCGGGACGGCCGCTTACCTCTTCAGCACCTCTCTTAATCACTGCGGCCAGTCGCATCGATTGCTGACGCTCTGCGGTAGCGAGCAATGACGGCATCAGTTCGCGCGGTACCTGTCCATGTTGCAGAGCTAGCTCATAGAAGGCAATCCGCTGCGCTTCGGTGAGCGACTGTTTCTCAAGGCAACAATCTGTCGATACCGTCGCCTGCAGCGCCCACATGCCGAATACTTCGCCGCTTTCAATCGCCGTTCGTGCAACCTGTATGGCGCCATTTTCAACGGCCCAGGAAATTGCCCGGCAAGGCTGTTCGTCTTGGCGCGCAAGCTGTTCCTTTAGCCTTTTTTGCAGTTTGATGGTGAACGCCAATCCTTGCAGATTTGCTTTTTCTGCAGCCACGCATACGGCCTTGTTGGGAAAATCGGATGCATTTGCGTTGACCGCCTCCAGGAAAACTATCTCTGCATTGCGGTATTCCCCCTTGTTGACCATGAAGAGGTAGGAACCTGCCGCACGCTCAAATGCCACCTCGCGCTTGCGCGCGGCAATTTCAAAATCCTTGGGGCCAAAGATGGCCCAAACAGAGCATCCGGCGAAAGCCAACAGGCCAAGCAGCATCAGCTTCCAGAATACCTCTCCCCGGGTTCGTGCAATCAATATCAAATTCACTAATAGCGTTGTCAACCAGATAGCCGGCGCCACGGTAAAGATCAGGAACATGCCTGTGTAATGATCTTTCAATTGGAACGGGAGGATATATCCAGCCACGAATGCAGCAATCAAGGACAGCCAGAAGTAAGCTTGCAGACCGATAGCATTGCGCATATTTACTCCCATAGTGAGACTTTTTTCGTTCGCTGCTGAGGTGATCTCTGTCGCTCTGACATCTAACGTTCCAGTTATCGTTTGATCAGGATCTAATGAATTTAAATGTCCTCTACCAGCCAATGGCGGCGGCCGAACGGGCTTGCTGCAAATCCGCGCGTAGTGCTTTTAACTGTGTTTCAGAAACGTCGATACGCTCGATTCCGGCGAGAGTGACGCGCCAAGCATGGCGACGGTCGAAGACAATCGAACCATTTGGTTCTTGCACAGTGATACCAGGTGGAGCATCTTCACTGGACCAGTAGGCAATGGCACTGATGGTTGCCGGATCGGCGCCCTTAATTTCTTGGCCGCCGTAATACGCTGCATGATTGTCTGCAGCTAACTCTTCCAGCCCACCCGACGATATGGCAAGGCCATTCTTTCTAAGTACCAGCAATTCGTGAAACGTCGCTGCATCAGCACCTGGGATAGGCTGATCCCCGTGCAAGACCCAGGTGCCATCGGTATGGAAACTCGTGTAGTGCATCGATGTTTTTGGTGGGACGGGTCTTATCCTTTCAAAATCGAGAGGTGGAGTCAGTGACAGGCGGCGCCCGTGCACAAACTGATTCGTGCCATCGCTGAGAAAGGAATCGTTGCCGGGAAGGGGCGCCAGCGTTTCAAAGTCGACGGGGCCATCAATATATTTTTGAAACAGGAGCAACTCTGACACACGTGGCCGTAACAGCTCACCAGGTATTCTCTGCACAACACGGTGGACGCGGTAGATCGAATTTCCAAACTGCGTATAGTTCAGGCCGCCGAACGAACGCGTATGCAGCGTAGCCGGACAGCTACTGAAAAGACCCTCGATAAGACGGTTGTCTTCGTCAACCCAGCTAACTGTGCATGTTTTAACCGGATTCATCATTCGGCCAGCTGCCGCCAGGAACGCCAGCATGAGCACAATGCCCAAACCAACAATGAACTTTGATATATTTTGCCAAATCACTGTGCCAAGGTACTGATCTTGATATTCTGGATGGCAATCGCTGCTTTGTCTCTGGCGCACATTTCTCTATCACTGGTGCTTTTCTCCATGGATGCACACACTCGTTCGAGCAAGGTCGGAGCTTGTTTGTAGCATATGAGTTTGCTAAGCATGTCCATATCCGCAGCATACGGGATGCTGAAAGCCGATAAGTTGATATCCGTCATGAACACTGCTGACGGCATAAACCTCCTTATGCCTGCCTTAAGCCAAGCGCGCCAGCATCACCCGCAGCCGCTCCGTCATCCGTGCCCGCAAGGTCGTGTTCAGCAGCGGCGCCACCTGCGCAAAAGCGTCGGCGATGCGCAGCAGCAAGGTATCGACATGCTCCTCTGCTTGCAGGCGCGTGGCGAAGCCGAAACGGGTGTGATCGCGCAGCATGGCGTCGCGCGTGATGTCGCGGCGGCCGGCGCTCACTTGCATGACCAGCGTTTGCGGGTCGTCTTCCGTATCCGGCACGACATCGAAGGCGGGCGCGAGGCGCCAGCGCTGTGCATCCAGGTCGAACAGCACGGCGTGGTTGCGCGGATGATCGTCGTTGTTGCCGACGACACCGTTGAAGAGCATGCGGCCGAACAGCTCGATGCCGTCTTCCGGCGGCGCGCCGATGCGCCGGAGTTCTTCGGCCAGGCGGGGATAGCTGGCGCCATCGCTGTCGGCCGCCTCCATCGGCGGATATTGCACTTGCAGCAGCGAAGCGGCGCTGACCGTCATGACGCGTTGCGCGCCGCGCCGGTCGAAGCGCAGGATGCGCACGACGCTGCGTTCGGCCGTCAATGCATGGTGGCGCGTGTCGGCGAAACGCAGGCCGGCTGCCTTGCCCCATTGCATGGTCGCGTGTTCCAGCAGCGCCAGGTCGACCGTATCGGTCATCAGGCCCGGTTTCACCAACCAGTAATCTTCACCGTCCTGCACCGTGGCCTTCGGGCGTGCGCCCCCCATGCTCGGGGTGGCGAACAGGCGCTTGCGCAAGGGCGCATTGAGTGGCGGCCGGCTTTCCGCGATGGCCAGCAGTTCCTGCACCAGCGCGTCAAGCTGATGCAGCCTGGGACTGGCCAGCTTGGCAATGTTCGGTTTGGGCGTGTCGCCCACGGCCAGCGCACCCCAGCGGTCGCCGTTGCCCGACAGGCGCAGGAACTGGATGGCCGTGGCTCTTTCGCCCAGTTGGTGTTCGCGGCGTATCAGCATCTGTCCCCAGGAATCCGGACTCGCGTCGCGCAGCACGTCATGCAGGCCGCCATAGCGGCGCGCCAGGTGTTCCATGCCGGGAATGAAAGGCAGATTGACGGGATCGATGCTCCAGGACAAGCCTGCATCGGCATAGCTGGGCGCGTACAGAAAGCTGCCGATGCTGGTCTGCGCATCGAGTACATAGCGGCCCACCACTACCCACGCGCCGTTGTCGGGCCGCTGCAGATAGACAAACAAGGGACGGCTAGAAGTAGCCATCGTCGCCCTCGTTCAAGGCGGGGCGGCTGCGGATGTTGACGCTGTCCATCTGCCACAGCACCGCGTCGGGTTCCGGCGCCGTCATGGCGAGGATGCCGAGCACGTGGAAGGCGGCCAGGAACAGGCCCACGTTGACGGACGCTTCTCCCCGTTCCATGCGCTGCAGGGTGGGGTGCGAAATGTCGAGACGGGCGCACAGGTCGCGTGCCGTGATGTTTTGCTGCACGCGCTGCTTGCGCACGCACTGGCCCCATATCCTGAGCCGCTCGTTGACGAGCGTCGGCATGGCGTCTACCGGGCGGGCACGTTTTGTCATGATAGGGAAGTGAACATATTTTTTATATTGTAGTCCTTAATTGAAGAAATATGTTTCATGTCGTCTCATGAAATATGAACATAAAATTCAATTTAAGCCTTATAAATGCAATTTTATGTTCATCTATTATCCCCGGTTTCTTGCCGCACGAAAATTTCCGCCATCTATCGCAGGAGTGCGCTAGTCTGTCGCTGTTTGCCGTAAGTTCAGCAACTCCCGTAACACCCATCGCCCCGCTGCTGGCCGCCGCTGCTCTTTGCTGCTGCGCCTGCCGGCGATGCCGTTCCGCTTTCACTCGTATTGACCTGGCCGATAGGACCGCATGATTTCTTTCCGTATCCCCCATTCTGTTTCCACGCACCGGCCCTGGCGCGGCTGGCTGCTGCCGCTGCTGTTGAGCCTGCTGCTGGCGTGTTCCCTGTCCCCGCCTGCCGCCCGGGCGCAGCCCGTCGATGATGCGGCCACGGCCGACCAGCGCCTCGATGGCTTGCGCAAGCAGATCACCACCATCCAGAAGGCGCTCGATGGCGACGCCGACCTCGATGACGCGACCCTGTCGCAGATGAAGGCCGATGCGCTGGCCGCCAGCGCCGAGGCGGACAAGGTGGCCGAGTCGCTCGTGCCGACCCTGTCGAGCGTGCAGGCGCGGCTGGCCGAGCTGGGCAAGCCGGCGGCGGGGGCCAAGGAAGCGCCCGACGTGGCGGCGCAGCGCAGCCAGCTGGACCGCACCAGCAGCGCCCTCGATGCGCAGGTGAAACTGGCGCGCCTGCTGGCCGTGGAAGCGACGCAGGCCTCGGAACAGGTGTCGACGGCGCGCCGCGCGCAGCTGCAGGCGCGCCTGGGCGAGCGCACAGCCTCCATCCTGGCCGGTTCCTTCTGGAAACAGCTGCATGGCGAACTGCCGCAGAATCTGCAGCGCCTGCGGGCGCTGGAGCTGGAGTTGGCGAACGCGGCGCGCGCCACGCCGTGGTCGGCCTGGGGCGGCTTGCTGGCCGCCGTGGTGGCCGTGATCGGCGCCAGCATCTGGGCCTCGCGCTATCTGCTGGTGGTGACGGCCACGCGCGTGCCGCATGGCCGCTTGCGCCGTTCGCTGCATGCGCTGGCCGTCATCGTGCTGGCGCTGGCCACGCCGGGGCTGGTGGCGGAATTGCTGGCCATGGGCTTGCGCTGGGATGGCAGCCTGTCTGAAAAAAGCTCGACTTTCCTCAGCAGCTTGATCGGCATCATCTGTTTTGCCGGGTTTACCGCCGGGCTGGGTCACGCGCTGCTGTCGCCGCGCCGCGTCTCGTGGCGGCTGCTGCCCCTGCCCGACGCGCTGGCGCACCGCATGCGCAACTTTCCGTCCATGTTTTCCTTCATCGTCGTGCTCGTGTGGGCGACGGAACGGGTCACCATCGTCATCAATGCGGGCCTGTCCACGGCCGTGGCCGTCAACTGCATCGTGGCCCTCGTGATGAGCACCACCATCGCCTATGGCCTGATGCGCGCCGAGCGCTGCTGGCGCCAGTTGCGCGAGGCCGATCCCGCCTCCCCCGTCACGCCCTTGTGGCTGCGCTGCGTCACGGTCGTGCTGTGGCTGGCGCTGGCGTCCAGCGTCATCAGCCTGCTGATCGGCTATGTGGCGTTCGGCAGCTTTGTCGCCAAACAAATCGCCTGGGTCATCGTGGTGCTGTGCAGCACCTACCTGCTGACGGTGCTGGTCGATGACATCTGCATGCTGCTGGCGTCCACCCCGCCGCCGCCGGACGCGGCCAACCCCGTGCTGGCCACGCCCAAGGCGCGCGACCAGGCGGCCGTGCTGCTGTCGGGCATCGGCCGCGCCATCGTCGTGCTGCTGGCCCTGATGCTGCTGCTGGCGCCGTTCGGCGAAGGGCCGGGCGAGCTGTTCCAGCGCGTCGGCAAGCTGCAGGATGGTCTGGCCATCGGCGAAGTGGCGATCCGCCCGGCCGCCGTGATCCAGGCCCTGCTGGTGCTGGTGGTGGGCTTCATCGCACTGGGCCTGTTCAAGCGCTGGCTGCAGAACAGCTATCTGCCGACGACGAATCTCGATTCCGGCATGCAAGTGTCATTCATCACCCTGTTCGGCTACATCGGCGGCGTGCTGGCCGTGGCGCTGGCCCTGTCGGCGGCCGGCATCGGCCTGGAACGCATCGCGTGGGTGGCGTCGGCCTTGTCGGTGGGCATCGGTTTCGGCTTGCAGGCGGTGGTGCAGAACTTCGTCTCCGGCCTGATTTTACTGGCCGAGCGTCCCGTGAAGGTGGGCGACTGGGTGTCGCTGGGCGGCGTCGAGGGCGATATCCGCCGCATCAATGTGCGCGCCACGGAAATCCAGCTGGGCGACCGTTCCACGGTGATCGTGCCGAACTCGGAATTCATCACCAAGACGGTGCGCAACGTCACCCTGGCCAATCCGCTGGGCCTGGTGCAGGTCAAGCTGCCGCTGCCGCTGGGCACGGATGCGCAGGCGGCGCGCGCGCTGATCCTGTCCGCGTTTGTCGACAATCCCGACGTGCTCGACACGCCGGCGCCCAACGTGCAGCTCGACGGTATCGACAATGGCCTGTTGCTGTTCAACGCCACCGGCTATGCTTCGTCGCCGCGCCTGACGTCGGGCATCCGCAGCGCCCTGCTGTTCGAGCTGCTCAAGCGCCTGGACGCGGCGCATATCGCGATCGCCAAGCCCAGCACCATGGTGTTGAGCACCGTGCCGGCGCAGCCCGAGGCGCCGGTGATGTCGGCGGTGGCGCCTGCCCCCGTGCCGCCGCTGACGAGCTGATTAGCGGATCGTCGACCACAGCAGGGCCGCCAGGTACAGGCCGATGCCGAATGCCGTGTGCGCCATCAGGCTGCGCAGGCGGGCGGCGTTTGGATGGGGCGTCCTGCTGGCGGCCAGGCCGGCGCCCATGCCCGGCTGCAAGATGCAAAACGGCGCGGCCACGCTGACCAGCCCCGCCAGCAGGGCCGGCGCGAAGGTCGGCCCTTGCACCCATTCCCGTCCCACCAGCGCCAGCAGCATGGCCGCAAACAGCACGCCGATGAGGTAGTGCGCCGTCCAGCCCAGCACCGCCTCATGGCGCACGGGCGCCGCCTGGGCGATGTTGACATGGCTCAAGGTGCCGCGCGGCAAATGACCGAGCCAGCGCCCCACCAGCGCGAAGTTCAGCGAGGGGATGCACCAGTAGCGCTTCAAGGCCACGGCCCACACGTCCATCACCGCCGTCGCGCCCACGCCGATCGCCAGTGCATCGAGCCAGAGTCCATGCATATCGCCCCAATCATTCAATGAATTGCTTGAATGTTATAAGGGTGCTAGCATCCTGTCAATGAACAATGCAGAAATCGAATCCCTGGCCAGTCCGGCCGAGTTTGCCCATATTTTAGGCAGTGCGCCGCGCTTGCGCCTGCTCGAGCAGATCGCGCGCGGCGAACATGCGGTGGAGCAGCTGGTGGAGTTGACGGGCCTGTCCGTGGCGAATACCTCGCAGCACTTGCAGCAGCTGCGGCGCGCCGGTTTCGTGCAGGCGCGGCGCGACGGCAAGCGCGTGCTGTACCGCCTGGGCAGCGGCCCCGTCGTGCAATTGCTGGCCGCGCTGGATGTGTATGCCCAGCACCAGCGCAGCGAGTTGCAGGCGCTGGGCCGTGGCGACCACGTGGAAGCCATCACGGGCGACGAGTTGCTGGAACGCATGCAGGAAGCCAGCATCACCGTGCTCGATGTGCGTCCCGCGCAGGAATTTGCCGCAGGCCACCTGCCCGGCGCGCTGAATATTCCCCTGGACGACTTGCAGCGCCGCCTGGCGGAATTGCCTGCGCACCAGGACATCGCCGCCTACTGCCGCGGCCCGTATTGCGTGCTGTCCGTGCAGGCCGTGGCGGCCCTGCGCCGGCACGGCTTGCAGGCGCGCCGTCTCGGCAGCGGCTACGACGACTGGCAGGCGGCCGGCTTGCCGGTGAGCCGGGCGGCGTGATGGCGATTCCGAACAGCAAGCAGGAACTGGTCGAGGCGATTACCACCACGTACGCGAAACTGGCGCAGGAACTGGCGCGCGTGCCGCCGGCGCTGGCGCGCGATCCCGTACTGGCTGGACACGTCCAGGGCACGCGCATGAGCGTGTGCGACCTGCTCGCGTATCTGCTGGGCTGGAATACGCTGGTCCTGCACTGGCACGCGCAGCTGCGCGAAGGGAAAAGCATGGACGAGATCGCCTTTCCCGCCGAAGGTTTCACGTGGAACGCTCTGGGGGCACTGGCGCAGCGCTTCCATGCCGACTATGCTGAACTGAGCATGCCGGAGTTGCAGCAGCGCCTGGAGCAGGCGAAAGACCGGTTGCTGGCGCTGGTCGACGCGCACGACGACGCGCAGCTGTATGGCCAGCCCTGGTACACGCATTACACGATGGGACGCATGATCCAGTTCAACACGGCGTCGCCGTATGCGCATGCGCGCACGCGCTTGCGGGCCTGGCTCAAGACCTTGTAGCCCGCCGCTGCGGGCGTGCACGATTGCATCAGTACGACAAGCAACATTTCAGGCAGGATAGTGGTTTCAAGCGCAACCGACTGAAGGATCACCATGCTGACCATCGCCCTCGCCCAGCTCAACCCCACCGTGGGCGATTTCGACGGCAATGTCGCCGCCATCACCGCGCGCATGGCCCGCGCCAGCAGCGATGGCGCCGACCTGCTGGTGTGTCCGGAACTGTCGCTGTGCGCGTACTACCCGGGCGACCTGTTCGAGGACGCGGCTTTCCTGCACGGCTTGCAGCAGGCGCTGGACACCTTGCTGCAGGCCTCCACGCGCTGGCCGGCGCTCGTCACCGTCATCGGCACGGCGCGCCCGAATCCCGGCGTCGGCAAGCCTCTGTACAACGCGCTCCTGGCGATACGCGACGGGCGCATCGTGGCCGAATACTACAAGCAGCTGCTGCCCACCTACGGCATCTTCGACGAGGGCCGCCATTTCGAGCCGGGCCCGCCCGGCGCCTGCACCCTGGAGATCGCCGGCTGCAAGGTCGGCTTCATGATTTGCGAGGATGGCTGGAACGACGATGGCCGCGCCTACGCCGTCAACCCCTTCGAGGCCCTGCACGCGGCGCGGCCGGACCTCATCGTCAGCATCAACGCCAGCCCGTCCGACATCGGCAAGCGCGCGCAGCGCCACGCCGTGTTCGGCGCCGCCTGCGCGCGCGTCAACTTGCCTTTGCTCTTCGTCAACCAGGTGGGCGGCCAGGACCAGCTCGTGTTCGACGGCGCCTCGTTCGCCATGTCGCCGCGCCACGGCCTGCAATTCGAGGCGGCCCGCTTCGTCGAGGATTTTCAGCTGCTGCGCTTTGCCGATGGCGGTTTTACGCGCCGCGACGGCGCTGCGTTTGCCGTGCCGGACCCGGACGGCATCCCCGCCGTGGAATTTGCGCGCCGCCAGATCGTGCTGGGCTTGCGCGACTATGCGCGCCGCTGCGGTTTCACAACAGTCGTCGTCGGCTGCTCGGGCGGCATCGATTCCGCGCTGACCCTGGCCCTGGCCGTCCAGGCGCTCGGTGCGGATAAGGTCGTCGCCATCACCATGCCGTCCGTGTTTTCCAGCGCCGGCTCCGTCACCGATTCCGTCGCCCTGTGCGCCAATCTCGGCATCGTCCTGCACACGCATCCCATCCCCGACATCGTGGCGCAGTACGAAGCGGGCTACGCGGCGGCCTTCGACGGCAAGCTGCAGGGGCTGCCCCTGGAAAACCTGCAGGCGCGCGTGCGCGGCACGATATTGATGGAGTACTCGAACGCCTTCGGCGCCCTGCTGCTCACCACCGGCAACAAGAGCGAAATCTCGGTCGGCTACTGCACCCTGTACGGCGACACGAACGGGGGACTGGGCTTGATCGGCGACCTGTACAAGACGGAGGTGTTCGCCCTGGCGCGCCACGTGAACGCCAGCGCCGGGCGCGAATTGATCCCCGCCGCCATCCTCGACAAGCCGCCGTCGGCGGAACTGGCGCCGGGCCAGCGCGACACGGACAGCTTGCCGCCGTATCCCGTGCTCGATGAAATCCTCAAGTGGCATATCGAAGGGCGGCGCCTGCCGGCGGCCGACAGCGCGCAGGCGCTGACCTTTGTCGACCAGCTGCGCGAGACGGATGCCGGGCGCGCCCTCGTGACGCGCATCCTCGGCATGGTCGCCCGCAACGAATACAAGCGGCGCCAGGCGGCGCCCATCATCCGCGTGCGTTCGCGCGCCTTTGGCAGCGGCCGGCAATTGCCGATCGCCGCCCACTACCCCACCGGAGACGACGCATGACACTCGCCTACCCAGCCGACGCGGCCATCCTGATCGGCCGCTTCCAGCCCTTTCACAAGGGCCATGCGGGCTTGCTGCAGAAGGCGCTGGCCACCGCCACGCAGGTGGTGGTGGTGCTCGGCTCCGCCTTTCATGCGCGCAGCCCGAAGAACCCGTTTACGTGGCAGGAGCGGGCCGCCATGATCGCCGCCACCCTGCCCGAGGCGCAGCGCGAGCGCGTGCACTACGTGGCCGTGCGCGACTACTACGATGACGGCCTGTGGGCCGACGCCGTGCGGCATGCCGTGGCCGGCGCCGTGCCGCGCGCCCAGCGCGTTACCCTGGTGGCCTGCTTCAAGGACGCCACCAGCTATTACCTGCACCACTTCCCCCACTGGCAACTGCTGAACCTGGAGATCGATGCGGGCGCGCCCATTGGCGCCACCGCCATCCGCAACGTGCTGTTCGAGGCGGAAGATGTCGATGTGTCGCTGAGTGCCGTGGCGCAGCTGCTGCCCGCCGCCATCGGCCAGTACCTGAAGGCGTGGACTTTATTGCCGTGGTACGCGCCGCTGGTGCAGGAATACCGCGCCATCGAGGCCTACAAGGCGCGCTGGCGCGTGGCGCCGTATCCGCCCATCTTCACCACCGTCGACGCGCTGGTGCAGACGGGCGGCCACGTGCTGCTGGTGCGCCGCGGCGGCTATCCGGGCAAGGGCCTGTGGGCGCTGCCGGGCGGCTTCCTGGGGCCGCGCGAACGCCTGCTGCAAGGCGCCCTGCGCGAACTGGCGGAAGAGACCCAGCTGGGCGTGCTGGCGCCCACCCTCGTCGAGGCGCTGGTCGGCGTGGCCGTGTTCGACCACCCGGACCGCAGCCAGCGCGGGCGCACCATCACGCATGCGCATTATTTCGACCTCAAAACGCGCCAGCTGCCCGCCGTGACGGCCGCCGACGATGCGGCGCTGGCGCAGTGGGTGCCGGTGAGCGTCCTGCCGGCCATGGAAGAGGAATTCTTTGAAGACCACTTCCACATCCTGAACCACTTCCTGCAGCTCACGCACGAAGGGTGCTAGGGGGACAGCAGGCCCGCCGCGCCCCGGCGCGCGTCAGGATGTCACGCGCTCCCAGCCATGCCTGACGGCCGCCTTGAAGTCTTCCCACGCCGATTGGGGATAGGTGTGTTCCCAGTTGCTGCGCAATTCGGCTTCCACCTGCTCCCAGCTTTGCCCCCGGTAGCTGTCGCTGCCCGCCATCGAGTGGCCATAGCGGTAGGCGGGGTCGTAATCCTCGAAGCGCGCGCCGCTGGCCGCATACTGGCTGCGCCAGTGCACCTGGTAATCCTGCTCGTCGTCGTCGCTGGTGCGCGGCAGGTTGACGGTGCCGGGATAGTGGCGCACGGTGGCGCTGCCGCGCCCCCCTTCCTGCGGCATGCTGCCGGCAAACTGCGACGACGACGAGGTTTGCTGGTTCATATTGCCGGCGGCCGTGCCTTGTGGCGACGGCGCGCCCGACTGCATGCTGGCGCCCTGGCGCTGGCCGCTGTCGCCCGGTGCGGAGGCTGCGGCGCCGGGCCAGCCGCTGGAACGCCAGTGCTCCGCGTGCGCGTCGATATCGATGGGGGCGTAGCGCTCGACGAGGTCGGTGGCGCGCTGGATATCGGCATCGCTGGCCTCTTCCAGGGTCAGCACGACGTGGCCGCGGCGCACGGCTTCTGCGTAGATGTGGCGGTCGGCGTGGCTGCCGAACAGGTCCGTAAAGAAATGCTTGACGCTGTCGAGCAGGCTGTCGCCCTCGTCACGGCGGGCGTCGTCCGTGACGGCGGCAGCGTCGCGGCCCGCCTCGTGCAGGCGGATGTTGGCGCTGGGAAATCCTGCCGTGATCAAGTCTTGCCGCGCATGCTCGGCCATGTCGCGCTGCGCGAAAACTGCTGCCAAAGTGTGTGCCATGATGGTCTCCAATCGGTGAACAACGTCCTTTCAGTGTAGGCCGTGAAAAACGAAAGGGGCGCCCGTTTGCCCCTTGGAAATCGTTTTGTTCAACAACTGTTTACTGCGTGAATCGGCACCCTGGCGCCACGTGAAACCTCAGTCTGTCGTGCCGACAAAGGCGCGCAGGAAATCGATGAAGGCGCGTACTTTTTCCGGGATATGCTGGGTGTTTGCATACACGGCATACACGCCCTGCCCGGGGAAGACCACGTCCGGCAGCAGGTGGCGCAGGCGCCCCGCGCGCACCTCCGCTTCCACCTGCCACTGCGGCAGCAGGGCCACGCCGCAACCGCCCAGGGCAAAGCCCAGCAGGGCCGAGGCGGAGTCGGAATGGATGACGGCGTCGTCCTGTGCGGAGAAGGCGGCGGGGCCGTCCGGCGTCTGCACGTCCCAGCGCAGCGGCGAAGCGAGGCGGCTGTGCGCCAGCCAGCGCGCGCGCTGCAGCGCGTCCAGGGTGGCGATACCCGCGCCGGGCAGGCTGGCCAGGTAGGCGGGCGAGGCGACGGGCCAGATGGCGTACGGCTCGATCAGCGCGGCGCGGTAGCTCGAATCGTTGAGCGAGCCCATGCGGATGGCCAGGTCGTAGCGCCCGGCGATCAGGTCTTCGTGCGAGGACGACGACGAATGCTGGATCTGCAGCTGCGGGTGGGCGGCGGCAAAGGCGATCAGCGCGGGAATCACCGTGCGGTTGCCATATTCGACGGTGGTGGTCAGGCGCAGCGTGCCGCGCAAGCCCTGGTGGCCCTGGCGCGCCGTTTCGATGGCGCCGTGCGCTTCGCTCAGCACGCGCTGGCAATCCTCATAAAAACGCCGCCCCACGTCCGTCAGGGCCAGGCTGCGCGTGCTGCGCGTGAGCAGCGACACGCCCAGCTCCGCTTCCAGCTGTTTCAAGTTAAAGCTGACGACGGCCTTGCTCTGGCCCAGGACGGCGGCGGCAGCCGTCAGCGAGCCGGCGTCGACGATGGCGATGAAAATACCCAGGCGGTCGAGACTGATCATAAATAAATATGAGGATACATGCGGGTTAGGGGAGTTTGTCAAAATTTATTTGACAGTGTAATCGGGGCTGGCCCGTTACGCAAATGGCGTGTGGCGTTTAAGCTGGCCGTTTGCCATTCGGAGCACCATGGACTACCGCAAAAAGGTCGCCGCCATCTATCTGCTGGGGTTTTTCGTTGACCTGATCAACATGTTCATCACCAGCGTGGCCTACCCCGACATCGGCCGTGCCCTGCACGCATCGGTGGCGCAGCTGGCCTGGATCAGTACCGGCTACATCCTCGGCCTGACCATCGTCATTCCCGCCAGCGCGTGGCTTGCTGCCTATTATGGCAGCAAAACCGTGTTTATGGCCTCGTTGCTAACTTTTTTATTCGCCAGCGTGGGCGCCGGCCTGGCGCCGTCGATCGAGGCGCTGATCGCCTGGCGCTGCGTGCAGGGCCTGGGCGGCGGCTTGCTCATCCCGCTGGGACAAAGCATGACCTACCAGCTGTACCCTCCCGCGGAGCGGCCCGGCCTGTCGTCCGTCATCATGCTGGTGGGCTTGCTGGCGCCGGCCCTGTCGCCGGCCTTGGGCGGCGTGATCGTCGACAGCCTGTCGTGGCGGGCGATCTTCTATCTGAACGTGCCGTTTGCCGCCCTGGCGCTGCTGCTGGCTGCCTGCTGGCTGCGTCCCGACCCGCCCCGCGCGGCCGTGCCCCGGCTCGACGCGGGCGGCCTGCTGGTGGGCTGCGTGGCCATCCTGCTGCTGTTGCTGGGCCTGACCATGCTGGGCACGCCGGGTGATGCCTGGGCCGGCGCCGGCGTGCTGGCGCTGGGCGCCGTGTGCGCCCGGGTGTACGTGCGCGGCGCCTTGCGCAAGTCCGCACCCCTGCTCAACCTGCGCCTGGCTGCCGAACCCCTGCTGCGCGTCTCCATGCTGATGTACCTGCTGGTGCCCGGCGTGTTCATGGGCGTGAGCCTGCTGGCCATGCTGTACCTGCAGGGCGTGCTGGTCATGTCCGCCTCGGCGGCGGGCGCGCTGATGCTGCCGTGGGCCCTGGCCTCGTTTGGCGCCATTGCGCTGACGGGCAAAAGTTATCGCCGCGTGGGTCCGCAGCCGTTGTTTATCGCTGGCGCGCTGCTGCAGGCGGCGGGCATGCTGATGCTGCTGCGGGTGGACTCCGCAGGCCAGTTATTCTGGCTGGCCGGCGCGTACGCCGTGATGGGGTTTGGCGGCGGCTTGTGCAGCAGCACGGCGCAAAGCACGGCCTTTTTGCGCACGCCGGATGGACAGCTGAGCCAGGCCAGCGCCGTGTGGAATATCAACCGCCAGCTGGGCTTTTGCCTGGGCGTCGCCCTGCTCGGCGTACTGCTCAACAGCCTGCTGGCGGCACGCGGCATTGCGACGCTGGACGACCCCGCCCAGCAGGCACGCGCGGCGCAGGTGTTTCACTGGTGTTTTGCCCTCGCCGCGTGCTCGTGCGTGCTGCCGCTGGTGCTGTGCGCGCGCATAGACAACCGCGCCGTGCTGGCCCTTTTTTCTCACCCCCAGGAAGCTAAAAAATGAACGAAACGAACCGCTGTTTTGACGACGTGCTGGCCACCCATGTGATGATCCGGGAATGGCTCGGCGGCGACGCCACGGCGCCCGAATACTGTGCCGCATTGCTGGCGCGTTTTTCCCCTGATTTCACGATGATTTCGCCCGGCGGCAAGCAGCTCGATGCGGCCGGATTGGCGGCGTTTTTCCAGGCCGCCGGCGGCAGCCGCGCGGGCTTGCAGATGCGTATTGCCGACCTCGTGCTGATCCAGGAAAGCGCCGCTGGCGCCACCGTCTCCTACCGCGAATTCCAGTGCCTGCCCGGCGGTGACAGCACGGAGCGATTGTCCACCGTCGTGTATGAAAAAACGCCTGCCGGCGAGCTGCTGTGGCGCCATTTGCACGAGACGTGGACGGCAGCGGCGGGCGAATAAAACGGCAAGATGCGCGGCATTTTCCTACAGGCAGGCAAGCCGCGCGCCGGCTGCGCAGGCGGAATTATCGGCTCAATATGGGATTTTATCGACCATACACAGGAGAAGCGTGATGAACGAGAGTCCGACCAAGCCGGCAGAGCCGGGCCGCAGCGACGGCAGCGATGCCGCCAACGACGATGGCGGCAAGCCTGCCAGCGGCAACGTCGCCAGCGGCCACTGGGCCAATAACGTGATCACGCCGCAGGGCGGGCCCGACGCCGTGGAGCAGGAAAACCTGCCCACCCTGGGCCAGCCGGAACACCGCGACCACGTCAAGGGCGTTGCCCAGCAGCCGCACAGCGAAGCGGGCAAACTGGCCGACGACAGGCCGGGGCGCAACGAGTCGAAGGACGTGCACCGCTCGCTCAACCAGCACGAATGAACCGCGGTGATTCCATGCTGGAAAATCAGCTTAAATCATGTAGCGCTTTTTGCAGCGCGGGACCGGTGGAAAACTGCGAAAACACCACCTCCAGGCCCCCGCGTTCCGGCGTGCAGCACATGGGCCCGACGCGGTAGCGGGGGGCCTCGGGAAACGGCGCCAGGCGCAGCAGCGGCCAGCGCTGGCCGTCGGTGGAATACTGCACGCGGATGACGCCCTTTTCCACCGTCACGCGCAGCCAGAAACCGTCCGGCATGGCGGGCGCGATGCTGACGGCCCAATCCGATTTGTCCAAGGTCAATACGCTGCTCAACAGCAGCTGGCCGTCGGAAAATTCGACGCCGCACTTGATCCAGTTCTGCTCGTCGATGCGCACCATCATGCCGGCCTGGTCGTACAGCGCGGAGTACTGCGCCGCCACGTGCAGCTGCGCCGTAAAATCGCCGGCGATGTTCGTGCCGAAGAAGTGGCCGCTGTCGCGGATAAAACCATAGGAAGTCTTGCGCCAGAAATCCGTTTTTTCATCCGTCGTCACGCGCAATTGCGCGCCGTCGGCGGACCAGTTTTCCGGTGGATTGAGCCAGCTTCCTTGCGTGAACATCGCATCTCCTCGTAAGCAAAAAATGCTACATAGTTTGCCCCCATCCCAGCGCCTTGTACAGGGCGATTGCATCGATGTAGGACGCCGTTTCCGCCAGCAGCGCTTCGCGCCGGATATCGTACAAGGCGCGCTGGTTTTCCAGCACCGCCTGGTAGCTGCCTGCGCCGCCCTGGTAGCGCGTCGTGGCGATGCCGAGTGCCGCGTTGCCGTGGCGCGCCGATTCCAGCAGTGACGCGAGACGCGTCTGGTTTTCAGCCAGCTGCGTGACGGCGTTTTCCACGTCTTCCTGCGCCAACAACATCGTTTGTGCATAGCGCGCCAGCGCGCCCTGCGCCTCGGCCCGCGTGCCGCGCAGGCGTGCCTTCACGCTGCCCAGGCGGAAGGCCGGATACGTGGCGCTGGGCGCCACCTCGAAGGCGCGCGCGCCGCCGTCGAACACGCCGCTGCCGCGCAGGGCGAAGAAGCCTAAAAAGCCGCCGAGACTGAGGCGCGGATACAGGTCGGCCGTGGCGGCACCCACGTCTTCGCTGGAAGCGGCCAGCAGGCGCTCGGCGCGCACCACGTCGGGCCGCTGCTTGATCAGCCGGTTCACGTCGCCGAGGGGCAGCTGGCCCGCCAGCGGCGCCTGTTGCCGCGGTGTCGTCGCCAGGGCGATGGCGCCCGGTGCTTGGCCGCTCAAGACATCGAGCCGGTACTGCGCCTGACGCAAGCCCGCCTGCAGGGGGGGAATGGCCGCCTCGCTGCGCGCCAGGTTGGCCAGCGCGTTGTGGCGCTCTTCCGGCAAGCCGCTACCGGCGCGGATGCGCGCGTCGGTCAATGCCACCGTGTCGCGCCAGCTTTGCACCTGCGCCTGCGTCAGCGCCAGGTTTTGCTGGTAGCCCAGCGCCTCGTAGTAATTGCGCGCCACCTCGGCGGCGATCGTCAGCTGCGCCTGCCGCAAGTCCGCCTGCGCGGCACCGGCGCGCGCCTGCGCCGAGCGGGAAATATGCGCGAGGCGGCCGAACAGGTCGATCTCCCATTGCGCGTCGAATCCCAAGCGCGTCTGCGCGCTGGCGGCGCGGCTATCGGGTGTGTCTTGCTGGATGCTGCGCTGCCATCCCGCCTGGCCCGTGACGGTGGGAAGTTCATCGAGGCGGCGTTCGTCGAAGACGGCGCGCGCGGCCAGCAGATTCGCCTGCGCCTGCGCGATATCAAGGTTGTGCGTCAAAGCGCTGGCGATCAGCTGCGACAGCCGTGCATCGTCGAAAAACGTCCACCAGGCGGCGTTGCTGGCCGCCGTTTGACCTGGCGCAAACTGCGCCTGCTGCGGGCTGGCCAGGGCGATGGCGGGCGTGGCCGGCGTGACGTAGGCGGGACCGACGGCGCAGCCGGCCAGCACGGGGAAAAGGCAGACGAAATAGCGGTAATTTTTCATGGGGATTCCTTCAGCGCCTGCGACAAATCGCGGGCGCGCGGCGTGGCATGGTCGGCCGTGTGGCGGCGGGCCAGAAAGGTGTACACGGTGGGCAGCACGAACAGGGTGAAGAAGGTGCCGATCAACATGCCCGAGACGATTACCACGCCCAGGCCGAAGCGGCTGTTGGCACCCGCGCCGGAAGCGAACAGCAGCGGCACCAGGCCCACCACCATGGCCGCCGTCGTCATCAGGATAGGACGCAAGCGGATCTGCGCCGCCTTGCGGATGGCGCTGATGCGGTCCAGCTGTTCATGCACCTGCAATTCGTTGGCAAATTCCACCATCAGGATGCCGTGCTTGCTGATCAAGCCGATCAGGGTCACGAGGCCGATCTGCGTGTAGATGTTGACGGTGGCGTAGCCCAGCGCCAGGGGAATCAGGGCGCCGCAAATCGATAGCGGCACCGTGATCAGGATGATCAAAGGGTCCGTCAGGCTTTCATACTGGGCGGCGAGCACCAGGTAGATGACGATGACGGCCGCGAGGAAGGCCAGCAGCAGGGCATTGCCTTCCGTGGCGAACTGGCGCGCATCGGATTGCCAGTCGTAGCTGAAGCCCGGCGGCAGGGTCTTCGCCACGCCATCGAGGAAGGCGACGGCGTCGCCCAGGGTCACGCCCGGCGCCGGCACGCCCTGGAAGGTGGCCGCATTCTGCTGGTTGAACTGCGTCAGCATGTTCGGCTCGATCTGCTCCGTCACCGACACCACGGCGGACAGGGGCAGCAGGCTGCCATCGTCGGCGCGCACGTACTGCTGCGTCAGGGCTTGCGCCGAGAGTCGCTGTTCGCGCGGGCTTTGCGCGATGACGTCATACGCGCGGCCATCCATGCCGAAGCGGTTCAGGTAATTCTCGCCCACCAGCACGGCCAGCGATTCGCCGATGTCCTGCATGCGGATGCCCAGGCTGTTTGCCTTCGAGCGGTCCACGCGCACTTTCACGACGGGGTTGTTGTAATCGAGGTCGCTGTCGACGACGGCAAACAGGCCGCTGTCGCGCGCGCGCTGCTTGACGTCTTCCATGGTGCGGAACAGGGTGGCGTAATCCTGCGCGCTGCGCAGCACCATTTGCACGGGCAAGCCGCCGCTCGATCCCGGCAAGGGCGCCAGCTGGAAGGCAAAGATGCTGGTGCCTTCCACATCGCCCACGGCGTGCTGCAATTCGGCCTGGATGACGGCCGCGTTGCGCGCGCGTTCGGCCCACGGCGTCAGGTTGATGCCGCCGATGCTCGACGCCGGACCTTCGCCGCCGTTGATGATCCAGCGCGAGGCCGTTTCGGGCACGTTTTTATAAATCTCATCGAGCTTGTACGAGAAGCGTTCCACGTAATCGAGGTTGGCATGCTGTGGCGCCTTGATCGCCGTCAAGACGCTGGCCTGGTCTTCCGCCGGCGCCAGTTCGCGCTGCGGCAGCAGGTACAAGAACGGCAGACTGACCATCACCAGTGCGGCGAAACCGGCGCTCAGCCAGCGGTGGTGCAGCGAGCGGTCCAGCAGGCGCGCATAGCGGCTGGTCAAACCTTCGAAGAAATGCTCGGCGGCGCGCGCCATGCGCCCTTCCGATTGTTTCGGCTGCAGCAGCAAGGAGCTCATCACGGGCGACAAGGTCAGGGCCACCACGCCCGACACCACCACGGCGCCGGCCAAAGTGAGCGCGAATTCCTTGAACAGCGCGCCGGTCAATCCCCCCATCATGCCGATCGGCGCATACACGGCCGCCAGGGTGATCGTCATGGCGATGACGGGGCCGGCCACCTCGCGCGCGCCGACGAGGGCGGCGGCCACGGGCGTCTTGCCTTCCTCGATATGCCGGTGTACGTTTTCCACCACGACGATGGCGTCGTCGACCACCAGGCCCACGGCCAGCACCATCGCCAGCAGGGTGAGCAGATTGATGCTGAAGCCGAAGGCCAGCATCAGCGCCGCCGCGCCCAGCATCGACAGGGGGATCGTCACGACGGGAATGAGCACGGAGCGCAGGGAACCCATGCACAGGTAGATGACGATGACGACGATCAGCAATGCTTCGAGCAGGGTGTGCGCCACTTCGTCGATGGACGACTGGATGAAGCGCGCCGTCTCGAATGCCAGCTCGACTTTCACGCCGGGCGGCAGGGTTTTCTGGATTTCAGGCAGCAGTTTCTTGATGCCGTCGACGATCACCAGCGGATTGCCGCCCGGCGTGGGCGACAGGCCCAGATACACGGCCGGCACGCCATCCATGATGCCGCTCGTTTCCGTCGCGGCCGCGCCCAGTTCCACCGTGCCCACGTCCTTCAGGCGCACGAGGGCGGCGCTGTCATCGCCGCCCTTCTTGACGACCATGTCGCGGAATTGTTCCACGCTGGTGAGGTCCGTATTGACGCTGATGTTGGCGACGACGAACTGCCCCTTCACCTTGCCCGGTGCCGCCTGGTAGTTATTGCGCCGCACGGCAGCGGCCACGTCGGCCGCCGTCAAGCCCCGCGCCGCCAGTTTGGCCGGGTCGATCCACAAACGCATGGCCAGCTGCTGGCCGCCATACACGTCGACTTTCGCCACGCCGTCGATGGTGGCGAACATGGGCTGCACCACGCGCGCCAGGTAGTCCGTCAGCGCGGGCGCCGAGACGCTTTCGCTGGCAAAGCCCACGTAGGCGACGGCCGAGGAATCGCCGGCCGAGCGCTCGATGACGGGATCAAAAGCGCCCTCCGGCAATTTATAGCGCACCTGGTTGACCTTGGCCATGACTTCCGTCAACGCCTGCGTGGAATCGCGGTTCAGTTCCATGCGCACGGTGACCGTGCTGCTGCCCTGCACCGACGACGAGGTCAGATAATCGATGCCTTCCACCGACGACACGGCTTGCGCAATCGGCTGCGTGACAAAACCCTGCATCAGTTCCGCCGAGGCGCCCGGATACGTGGTTTTCACGGTGATGGTGGACGATTCGAGCATCGGATACTGGCGTATCGGCAGTTGCAGGAGGGCGATCACGCCCAGCATCAAAATCAGGGTGCTGATCACCAGCGCCAGCACGGGGCGGCGCACGAATAAATCGGTCAATTTCATGGTGGTGGCCTTCCCTTAAGAGCCGGTCTTGGGCGCGGCGCGTTTGACTTCATCGAGGGTGTTGGCGACGGCCTGCACGGCCATGCCGTCGGCCAGTTTCAGCTGGCCCGAAGCGACCACGCGCTGGCCCTCGCGCAAGCCGTCGACAATGGCCACGCGGCCCCCTGCCCGCTCGCCCAGTTTCACGCCCACTCGCTTGACGGTGAGCGGCTGTTTTCCCTCCTGCTGCGCGACGAAGACCGTGTCGCCATAGGCGCTGTAGGTCACGGCCGTTTCCGGCACCGTCAGCTGCTGCCCGGCCTCGCGGGCCACGCGCACGTTCGCATACATGCCCGGCCGCAAGGCGCCGCGGGGATTTGTCAGCGCCGCCTGTACCTGCACCATGCGCGAACGGGCGATGAGCGGGTCGATGGCGTTGATCCTGGCCGTAAAAACGTTGCCCGGATAGGCGTCCACCAGCACTTGCACGGCCTGGCCTGGCGCCAGCTTCGCGCTGCTCTGTTCATCGAGGGCGAAGTTCACCATCAGCGACTTCGTGTCGATCAGGCTGGCCAGCGTATCGCCCGCGTTCAGGTACTGGCCAGGGTGCACCTTGCGGATGCCGAGCTGCCCCGCGAACGGGGCGCGGATGGTCTTTTGTGCGATCAGGGCCTGCGTCTGGCGCACGTCGCCCAGGGCCGCGTCGCGCGCGGCCAGGGCGCTGTCGAGCTGCTCCTGCGTGGCCGCCTTTTCCCTGACCATCTGCGCCGTGCGGGCATGGCTGCTTTCCGCGTTTTTCAGCTGCGCGCGCTGGCGCAACAACACCGCCTGCTCCTGGGCGTCATTCAGCTGTACCAACACGGCGCCGGCCGCCACGTGCTGGCCTGATTCAAACGCGATGTGCGTGATGCGCCCGCCCGTTTCGGCGGCCACCTGCACCTGGCGCGCCGCTTCCAGCTCGCCCACGCCAGCGAAGTAGCGTTCCTGCGTGCCCAGCACGACGGGCACCAGCGCCACCTTGGTGGCGGGCGTGGCGGCGGCATCGGCCGCATGGGAGTCTGCGCGTGGGTATAGCGCGGCACCGGCGACGGCCAGGGCGATGGCCAGCGCGGAAGCGCCGACGATTTTCGTATGCATGATGAAGTCCTTTACAGCAGTAAAAGGGAGAAAAGAAGAGGCGCAGCGGAGGCTGGTCAGGTCCGCTGCGCGTTGAAAAGAAGGAACAGGCCGATGCTCCACAGCAGCAGCACCAGGTGCGTCGTCTGCAAGCCTTCCTGCGCGATCCAGTAGCCGAACCACAGGCCGCCCAGGTGCATCAGCAGTAAAAAGGCGGCCATGGCGCACAGGGCCAGGTTCAGCCAGGGCAGCGCTTCCATCAGGGATGCGCCAAGGAACAGGGCCACGCCCGTCCAGGCGGCGATGGCGGCCAGCAGCTGCAGCGCCAGCACCGTGAACAAGGCCAGGCGGTGCAGCAGCAGGGACGTGAGCGCGCGGCGCAGCAGCGGCGTCTCGATGGTCGGGTCCTGGCGCAGCGGGTCCATGCGCATGGTGTTGCCGATGGCCCAGACGGCGCCGTGGAAGGCGTGCAGGTTGTTGAGGGTGGCCAGGGTCAGCCAGGTGGCCAGGCCGGTGGCGAGGATGGCGTGAAACAGCCAGATGGAGTGAGACAGTTGCATGGGAAAATCCTGTCAAAAGAGTACCTTGCCGGCATGCAGGCGTGGAAACTCCTCGACAGCGGGGAGCTACCGGCCTATTATGCAAGCAATTAGTTGGTTAACTTGCCCCATGATAGTTGAGTGAAATGAATTACACAAGTAAACGTTTGGATAATCAAGAGGCGCCGCAAACGACGGAGCGCATCCTGTATTTCATCAAGACCAAGGGACCCGTCTCCACGGCGACCCTGGCCAAGACCCTGGACATGACGGGCGAGGCGGCGCGCCAGCAAGTGCAAAAGCTGGTGGCGGCGGGCCTGATCGAAGGACGCCAGGAGGCGCAGGCGGGCGCCGGGCGGCCGCGCCAGAACTGGGTCTTGACGAAAGCGGGCAACGCGCGCTTTCCCGACACGCATGCGCAGCTGACGATCAAGCTGATCGGCTCCGTGCGCCAGCTGTTCGGCGAGGCGGGGCTGGACAAGCTAATTTCCCAGCGCGAAGAGGAAAGCCGCAGCGCGTATGCCCTGGCGTGTTCGGCGCCGGACTTGCCCACGCGCTTGCAGCAACTGGCCGCCGTACGCGATGAAGAGGGGTATATGGCCCGCGTGGAAGCGGATGGCGACGACTGGCTGCTGATCGAAGATCACTGCCCCATCTGCGCCGCCGCGCGCACCTGCCAGGGCTTTTGCCGCTCGGAATTGCAGCTGTTCCAGGAAGTGGTGGGGCCAAGCGCCAGCATCGTGCGCGAACAGCACGTGCTGGCCAATGCGATGCGCTGTGTGTATCGAATCAGGGCGCTGCCTTAAGGCTTGGGAAACAGGGGCCGGGCGGCCAGCGCCACCAGCCCCGCCAGCCACCATACGACGGCCCAGCTGCTGGCCGCCAGCACGTGCGGGATGGCGATGGGCGTGAGGAACAGGCCCACGTAGACGGCCGTGTTCGCCATGCCCAGGGCCGTGCCCGCATTGGCGCCGCCCGCTTCCGTCGCCAGCTCCGTGTAGGCCACGCCATGCCAGGCGGACACGGCGATGCCGGCGATGATGACGGCGCCCATCAGCAGCCAGCCAGGCGCCTCCAGCCAGGCGATACATCCCAGCAAAATGAATGACGCCAGCGCCACCAGGGCCGAGCCGCGCAAATAGGCGGGCCGGTTGCCGTGGCGGTCCGTGTGGCGTCCGCTCCAGAGGCGCATCACCATGGCGCCCGCCTGCAGGGCCACCATCACGGCCGTGATGGCAGCCAGGCCCAGGTGGCCATGGTCGTGCAGGAAGACGGTGGCGTAGCTGAGCACGGCAAACTGCGGCACGCACAGCAAGCCGATGGCCGCCACCATGCGCCAGACTTTGTGATTTTTGAGTGGACCTTGCAGCGGCGGTGGCGGCTTGACCCCAGACAGCCCCGTGGACGCGTTATGCGGCCCCGTGGCGGCCTCGGCAGAGAAATCGGGCTCATGCATCCAGCGCCACGTAAAAAACGCCGACAGCGCGCATACGAGGGCCAGGACGCCAAACACGGGGACAAAGCCGTAGCGCGATGCCAGGCTGGGCAGGATGAGGGCGCCGAGGCCGCCACCGAGGGGCACGGCTGTCTGGCGGATGCTCATGGCGAACCCCCGTTCGCCGGCGCCGAACCAGCGCATCACGGCGCGCCCGCTGGCGCCGTTCACGCTGCCGCCCAGCACGCCGACTGCCGCCAGTCCCGCCGCCAGCGCCCACAGGGGCGGCACGGACCCGTCAGCGGGCGTAATCCACAGCAGCAGCGCCAGCAAGGCCAGCATGGTGCCCAGCAAGCCGGTCAGCAGCACGGGGCGGTCGCCCCAGCGGTCCGTGGCCATGCCCCATGGCAATTCGGTCAGGGCCACGCCCAAGCCCATGGCGCCCAGCGCCACCCCCAGTTCTGTATTGCTCAGGTGATAGCCGCTGCGCAGCCAGATGGCCGTGGTGGGCATGCCGTTGGCGGCGGCGGAAAAAGTGGCGTTGGCCGCCACGCCGACGGCCAGCACCTTCCAGCGGTGCGAGGCGCCCAGCGCGGGCGGGGAAACGGTGGCGGCGGCGGTGCAGGCAGTGTGCATGACAAGGAGGGGAAAGTGGTTGACCCTGACAGTGTTGCGCAGTACGATCGTTCTGAATATCAGATAATTTGATATGAACCATCCCATAAAACCGGACGATCCAGGCGACGCCATGAGCCCACTCAATTTCGACATGTCCTTCCTGCGCAGCTATGTGGCCGGTATCGAGCTGGGCAGCTTTGCCCGCGCGGCCGGCAAGGTGGGCCGTTCCACCTCGGCCGTCAGCGCGCAGCTGAAAAAACTCGAGGAGCAGGCGGGCGTGCCCCTGTTCCGCAAGGATGGCCGGGGGCTGGCGCTGACGCCGACGGGCGAGGTCTTGCTCGGCTATGCGCGCCGCCTGCTGGAGCTCAACGACGAGGCGGCCGTCGCCTTGCGTGGCGCGGAACTGGAAGGCTGGATCAGGCTGGGCCTGCAGGAGGATTTTGGCGAAGCCTTGCTGCCCGACGTGCTGGGGCGTTTTGCGCGCGCGCATCCGAAGGTGCGCATCGAGGCGCACGTGGCGCGCAACACGGCCCTGATGGAAGGGCTGGCCATGGGGCAGCTGGACCTGGCCCTGCTGTGGGGCGGCGCCTGCATCGCCGACGTGGCCGAATATCCGCCGCAGCGGCGCCAGCATATTGCCGAACCGTCCATGCGCTGGATCGCCTCGTCCAGCCTGGCCTGGCGGCCCGAGTCGGGCGAGCCTTTGCCCTTGATTACGTTCGACCGCGAATGCCTGTTCCAGCGCTGCGCCACGCAGGCGCTCGACGGGGCTGGCATCGCCTGGCGCACGGCGTTTACCAGTCCCAGCCTGGCGGGACTGTGGGCGGCGGCCGCCGCCGGGCTGGGCGTGACGGTGCGTACTAGCCTGGGCTTGCCCTCGACCGTGTGCGCGCTCGATCACGTGGAGGCGGGCTTGCCCGCCCTGCCCCCGCTGTCGCTGGAATTGCTGCGCGCTTCAACGGTCTCCAGGCCGCCCGTCGAGCGCCTGGCCAGCCTGATCATCGAGTCGCTGCAACAGGATGCTGCTTAAAACGCCTGCGCCGTGGGGCGCAGCACGATCTCATTGATATCGACGTCGGCCGGCTGCTCGATCGCATACGCGATGGCGCGCGCCACTGACGCGGCGGGAATGGCGATCTGGTAGAACTCCTTGACGGCCTTGGCGCTCTCGGCGTGGCTGCTGCCCTGGCTCAATTCCGTGTCGACGGCGCCCGGTGCAATGACGGTGGTGCGGATGGTGCCGCCGCTGGCCGCCAGCTCGTGGCGCAAGCCTTCCGAAATGGCGCTGACGGCAAACTTGGTGCCGCTGTAGACGGTGCCGCCCGGGCTGAAGACCTTCAGCCCCGCCACCGACGAGATATTGATGAAGTGGCCGCTGTTCTGCGCCTGGAAATGCGGCAGGACGGCGGCGATGCCGTTGAGCACGCCTTTGATATTGATATCGATCATGTTGTTCCATTCATCGACCTTCAAGGCGCTCATCGGCGCGATGGCCATCAGCCCCGCATTGTTGATCATCACATCGACCTTGCCGAACACGGCCAGCGCCGTGTCGATCAGATTCTTGACGTCGGCCGGTACTGTGACGTCGGTCTGGGCAATGGCGGCCTGGCCGCCGGCGGCCGTGATGTCCTCGGCGATGGTATTGAGCAAATCCATACGGCGCGCACCGAGCACGACGCAGGCGCCCAATGCAGCCAGGTGGCGCGCGGTGGCTTCGCCCAGGCCGCTGCTGGCACCGGTGATGACGACGACTTTCCCTGCAATAGCTTGACTCATGATGGGTTCCCTGTGAAGGCAGCAGAGTGCTGCGGATGACATCGATCAATGCCGGCACAGCTTAGCGCATTTGCGTGCCTTTTTGCTATAAAAAAGATAATTACTAAATGGTAATTGTTAGGCACGAGCAATCAGCACCTGCACGGGTGTCATGGGAAAATCGCTGGCGCCATACTGCTCCACCTGCCGCCAGCCCGTGTCGCGCAGCAGCTGCGCCAGCTCTCCCTGCCGCGTCACCGTGCGGCCCAGCATGCGCATCGGCAAATAGTAGGGCAGCACGCGCGCCGCATCGCCGGGGGCCGGGGCGATTTCCGCCTGCACGCAGACGAAGACGCCGCCGGGTTTCAGGGCCGCGCGGATCTTGCGCAAGGCCGCCGCCATGTCGGGCACGAAGTGCAGCACGGACGAGCACCAGACGAGGTCGTAATCGCCGCCGATGTCGTCGCTGTCCAGGTCGCCGCCCAAGGTCTCCAGGCGGTCGGACAGTTGCGCATGGGCGATGTTGGCGGCCGCCACGGCGACCGTTTCCGGCCAGTCGAAGACGGTGCCGCGCAAGCCTACGTGGGCTTGCGCCAGCGCAATGGCAACCCAGCCCGGACCGCCGCCCAGGTCGAGCAGGCGCAGCGGCGTGCGGCCGTCTGCGAACGGCGCGATGCGCTGCATCACGGACAGGGCCGCGCGTATGGTGACGGCGCGCTGCTCCTGGCCGATCTGTCGCTGCGCGGCGGCGGCCCAGTTGACCCCGCTCGCCGTACTGTAGGGCGCTACTTTTTCACCGTCGCGCACCAGGGTGTTCAGCTGCGTGGCGAAATGGCGCAGCGCGTGCAGCCGGTACAGCCAGGCGTCGCCGCAAAAGGCAAGGGAGTCGCGGCAGAAATACTGCACGGTGGCGGCCGTGCAGCGGTAGCGTTGATCGCTGGCCTCCGCATCGGCATCGGCCCCGTCGCGCTCCAGCACCTGCATGCTCCAGAGTAACTCCAGCAGCAGGGCCGTGTGCGGCGCATGCAGCGACAGGACGTCCGCCAGTTGCGCCGCCGTGTGCGGTGCGGCGAGCGCGTCGAAAATGCCCAGTTCCAGGGCGGCGGCCAGCCCATCGGCCTGGACGGGCGCGATGGCCAGGTCCCAGTACGGCTGCAGGGCGTGTTGCGTATCGAACGACATGATCTTCCTTTCGGCGAAGTGGGCATCAGCGTCATTTTATGCAACAATGAGAATAATTATCATTTAGATTTGTATGCGGGGCGGCGCATTTCGTATGCGCGGCGACGCGCGCAAGACGAGGAGGAGCGATGGCGCAACAGGACAGGCAAGCGGCAGGCTGGATGCGGCGCCCGCTGGACCCCGCGATGGACGATTGCCGCGCCGATCAGCGGCAGGTCGACGAGGGCGTGCTGCTCGTGCATTCCGACTACCGGCCCCGGCATGCGCTCGTCGAGCAGTCGAACCATGACGATGCGGGCGGCATGGTGATCACCATCGGCCTGGACGGCGCGTCCGGCTACACCACGCGCGATGGCGGGCAGCTGCGTTTCCAGGGGGGCCATACGACGGTGACGGTGTTTCGCCACACGAGCGGCGAGCGCCGCTTCGAGGCGCATCAGCGGGCGGCGCAATTGCGCGTGCTGGTCGACGAGCAGGCGCTGGCGCGCTACTGTCCGCAGGGCCTGGCATCGCTGCTGCCCCAGGGCGGCGCGCGTCAGCTGGCGCATGCGGCCACCACGGCAGCTGTCGCCCAGCACGCGCGCGCCCTGCTGCGCGCGGCGGACCCGCTGGCCGTGCATATCGGCGTGCTCAGTATCCTGGCGGAACAGCTGCGGGGCTTGCAGCCGCCGCCGCTTGCCATGCCGCGCTGGTCCGAGGCCGACATCATCAAACTGGAGCAGGTCCATGCGCTGATGCAGGAGCAGATGGCGCAGGCACTCACGCTCGATTACCTGTGCGCGCAAGCGGGCCTGAGCTTGTTCAAACTCAAGCAGGGGTGGCGCTACCGCTACAACGACAGCCCCCAGCGCACCCTGCTGGCGCTGCGCATGCAGCGGGCAAAGTTACTGCTGGAAAATGGTTGCCAGGTGGCGCAGGCGGGCTGGCAAACGGGCTACCGCCATCCGCCCAATTTCAGCGCCGCTTTTACGCGCTATTTTGGCTACACGCCGAAGACGGTGGCGCGTGCGGGAGCCTGAAAAGGCGGTGTAGAATCGGCGGGCAGCATCCCCGCCCCTACCTACCAGGAGACATGATGGCCCGCAAAATCTTCGTCAATCTGCCCGTCCAGTCGCTCGAGCGTTCCGTGGCGTTTTTCACGGCGCTGGGTTTCAGTTTCAATGCCCATTTCACGGATGAAACGGCGACCTGCATGATCGTTGCCGACGACATCTTCGTCATGCTGTTGACGCACGACAAATTCCAGCAATTCACGCCCAAGCAATTGTGCGATACCAAGGTGGCGACGGAGGTGCTCGTGTGCCTGTCGGCAGAGAGCCGCGGCGAAGTCGATGCGCTGGTGGCCAAGGCCGTCCAGGCGGGCGGCAGCATCTACAAGGAGCCGATGGATTACGGCTTCATGTATGGCCACAGTTTCCAGGACCCGGATGGACATCAGTGGGAATTGATGTACATGGAAGCGGATTCAATACCGCAATAGTTGCGGTATTGAATCCGGTACAGCGCGTTTAGCTGGCCAGCGCCAGCAGATCGACCACGTCCAGCCCGGCCAGGTCTTGCGTCGTGTTGCCCGCAAACGCGGCGCGGCTCGGCTGGCCGTTTTTCAGCCAGGTGCGCGTGACGTCCTTGATCTGGCTCAAGGTGCAAGTCAGCACGCCGGTGCGGAACTGCTGGCGCACGGCTTCCGTCGTGCCCCGCTGCTGCATGTTCCACGCCGTCAGCGCTTCCGCGTACGGCGAGTGCGGTTTGTCGAGGCCCTTGATGACGCAGATGATCGCCTCTTCCACCTGCTCCTGCGAGAAGTCGCCATCGAGGATCTGGTCCAGCGTCGTGCCGAAGTCGGCAAAGGTGCCGGCCAGGCGCGGATCGCGGTAGGAACTCAAGGTGAACGTGCCGGCGCCGGCTGCATAGCTGGCGCTGCCGCCATACGCGCCGCCCTTTTCGCGCAGGGCCGTATGCAGCACCTGGTTGGTCATCAGTTCGGCGGCCACGGCCAGGGCCGAGGCGTCCGGATTGTGCACGCCGGGCACGGCCCAGGAAACGAAGCAATGGTTGATCTGGCTCGTCGCATGCAGGGCCGTATTGGCCAGCGGCAAGGCTGGCGGCGCTATAGACTCAACCGCTGCGGCGGCCTGCGTGCCGGCCGCCGGCAAGTCCAGCAAGCGGGCCAGGGTGATGCCATCCTGCTCCAGGCCCGCGCACAGCACGGTTGGGGGCTGGGCGATGATGTGCGCGTGCAGGGTGTCGAGTTCCCGGGCGATTTCCTGCAAGCCCTCGGACGTCTTGCTCAGCTGCTGCAAACGGCGGTAGAACGGCAGCGCTGCCGGGCCGCCGACGATGTCGTCGAAGCGGCGCGTGGGCGACAGCGGCGCCGTCGAGGCCAGCATGGCGTAGCGGTTGCCCGACTCTGCCAGGCTGCTTAATTTGTCCTGCACCAGGCTTTCGATCAGGAAAGCCAGGCGCTCTTCTTCGTCGAAGCGGGGCTTGGCGATCCAGGCCGACAGCACGGCGGCGATGGCCGCGTGTTCCTCGCGCAAGCCGCTGGCCGAGAAAGACAATTCCACGCGCATCGCTTGTTGCGGGCGGGGAATGGCTTCCAGGCCGATGTGGAACGACGGCACCATGCTCTGGCGCCAGGCGCTGGCATCGTCGAAGGACATGTCGCCCACGCCCAGTTCCGGCGCCAGGTCCGTGTACAGGCGCAGCCATGGCCACGCCGCTTCCGGCAGGTCCGACACGTCGTACAGCACGTTGGCGTAGCTGATGCCGTTCGAGGCGATACTGAACGCCACGGCGCCATCGACGGCGGGCGGAATCGGCAGGGCCGGGCGCGGCAGCGCGCTGACGTCGCCCGGGCGGATGCGCGGCAAGACTTCCGAATTCGACGGCAGTTGCTGGTGCGCTTCCAGCGCGGCGGACTCGGCGATGATGTGCTCGCGTTCGGCGTCCGTCAGGCTCGCCTGCAGGGCGGCCAGCTTGGTATCTTCCTGCGCGGCGCGGTCCGTGAAGAAGGCGGCATCGGGCACCACGCGCGTCGTCAAGCGGGTCGGGTTGGCGATCAGCTCGCGCACCAGCTGCTTGAAGAATGCCGGGTCTTCGATTTGCTGTTCCAGGGTTTCCAAAATCGCCGCATTGTCGAAGGCATCCATGACGTTGCCGTCATACATGGCCAGCGGCAAGGCGTGCAGCAGACGGCCCAGGCCATACGGCATGCGGCCGCTGCTGATTTCGCGCTGGCTGTACTTGATGTCGCGCAAGGCGGCGTGCAGCACGGCGGCGGGGATGCCCTCTTGCGCCGTTTCTTCCAGCGCCGTCCAGATGCGCTGGTGTGCGTCGGCGATCTGTTCCTGCGTCAAGCCTTCCATGCCGATGTGGAACACCATCTGGCGGATGCCCGCGTCGCGGCCATTCATGTCCGACGGGCGGCCATAGCCGGCCGATTCCATGGCGCGCATGACGGGCGCCGACGATTCGCCCAGCAAGCCGTGCGACAGCAGGTGTGCGTGGTAGTAGGCGACGGGGTCGCTCGACTCGCCCATCAGCCAGGCGAATTGCAGGCCGAATTCATCGTCGCGCGCTTCCTGCGACGGAATGTTCACGGTGTTTTCCTGCGGCGCCGTCCACGCGGGCGCCAGCTGCGGCAGCCGGCGCGGGCTGAAGCCGCTGAGCTTGGACAGCACGCGTTCCGCGACTTGTTCCTGCACGGCCGACGCTTCGATGTTGCCGGAAGTCATGATGACGGCTTGCGACGGATGGTAGTGGCTGGCGTGGAATTCCTTCAGCATGGCGTGCGTCAGTTCCGGGATCACGAGGGGATCGCCGCCCGACTCCACTTCGTACGTCGTGCCTTTGAGCAAGGTGCTGGCGATGCCGCTGTCGAGTGCGCGCATGGGGCTGTTGAAGGCGCCCTTCATTTCATTGAAGACGATGCCCTGGTACACGAGTTTGTCGCCTTCGAAGGCGTGGCGCCAGCCTTCCTGGCGGAAGTTCAGGTAATCGAGATTCGGGAAGAAGGCCGCGTCCAGGTACACGTCGAGCAGGTTGAAGAAATCCTTGCGGTCCGTGCTGGCGAACGGGTACACGGTGCGGTCCGGATAGGTCATCGCATTCATGAAGGTGGCCGTCGAGCGGCGCAGCATCGAGAAGAACGGGTCGCGCACCGGATAGCGTGCCGAGCCGCACAGGGCCAGGTGCTCGAGGATGTGCGCGCGGCCGTCGCTCACTTCGGGCACAGTGGGAAAGGCCACCAGGAACACCATTTCAGCCTGTTCGGTATGCATGTGGATATGGCGCATGCCTGTTGCCGGGTCGACGTATTGCTCGATGGTCGCCTGCAAGACTGGAATGAAGTTGCTGCTGACTTTTTCAAATGTGCTCATGCGGTATGGGATCTCTGCGGTAGGTGATTCGGAAATGCAAAATGCGGGTGGACGTGCATCACATCTGGGGACAAAGCGGCGTATTGCCAGAGCTGGCTGCCAGGCGGCTGGTCCAGGCAGTGCCACTTTGATGCCTGTGTAACATTTTCCCTATTGTACTAGGAGTGTTGTCGCGCCGCCGCCGGGGGCTGATTGGCTGCGGCCTGGCGGCTGGAAAAGCAACAACTGGCAGAAATATTGTAAGATCGGCCACTCTGCGGCAGGCGGCGACCCCGTCTGCAGGCTTAGCGTACCATGCGCCTTTTCCCCTTGCCGACTGCACCGAAGGCCGTACCTTGTCCAGACTTTCCTTTCGCCAATTGTTATTCGCCGCCTTCATCCTGACGGCAGGCATCTTGACGGCCACGTCCGTGCAAGCCCTGCTGACCCTGGAACACCTGGCGCGGCTGGGACGCGAGACGGCGGCGCAGGCGATCACCCTGACGGAACAGTCGCAGCGCCTGTCCGAACGCACCCTGGCCATGGAGCGCAGCGCGCGCCAGTTCCTCGTGCTGGACGACCCCGTCTTCCGCGAACGCTACGCGGCCGCCCGCGCGGAAGCGCAGGCGGCGCTGCAAATGCTGAACCGCGCCACGCCCCATTTCGCGCCCCAGCTGGCCGACGAGTGGACGGCGCAGGCGCAATCCGCGTGGGAAGTCTTGCAGGCCGGCAAGCGCCGCAAGCGCGATGGCCACGCCGTCGTGTACCGGGCGTTTGCCCGCATGACGCAGATCAATGACACCCTGGCGCGCGAGAGCAAGACGGAAATCGGCAGCCGCAACGATGCCCTGCTGGTGGAGCTGGAACGCCAGCGCCGCCTGCTCAGCGCGCTGGTCATCGGCGCCGTGCTGCTGGCGGCCGTGCTGGCCACCTGCTTCGGCTTCTTGCTGTCGCGGCCGCTGCGCCGCATCGAGACGGCCATCGGGCGCCTCGGCGACAAGCGCTACGACCAGCCCATCGTCGTCGGCGGCCCGGCCGACACGCGCCGTTTGGGCCAGCAACTGGACTGGCTGCGCCAGCGCCTGGCGGACCTGGACGCGGACAAGGAACGTTTCCTGCGCCATATCTCGCACGAACTGAAGACGCCGCTGGCGGCCCTGCGCGAAGGCGTGGCCCTGCTGGAAGACGAGGTGGCGGGCAAGCTCAGCGATGGCCAGCGCGAAATCGCCGGCATCCTGCAGCAGAATACGGCGTCCCTGCAAACCCAGATTGAAGACTTGCTGCGCTACAATACCGCCGCCTTTGATGCCCAGCATCTGGCGCACAGCAAGGTCGACCTGCTGGTTCTGCTGCACGATGTGGTGGCGGGCCAGCGTTTGCAGTGGCAGGCGCGCCGCCTGGCCGTCGAGGTGACGGGCGAGTCCCTGACCGTGCAGGCGGACCGCGACAAGCTGGCCACGGCCATGGCGAACCTGCTGTCGAACGCCGTGCGCTTCAGCCCGGAGGGCGGCACCGTGCGCTTCAGCCTGGCCTGCGAGGCGGGCCGCGCGTGCATCGATTGCATCGACGAGGGGGCCGGCGTGGCGCCCGAGGACGCCGCGCGCATTTTTGAACCGTTTTACCAGGGAGTGCGCCAGGCAAGCGGCGCGCGCAACGGCAATGGCATCGGCCTGTCCATCGTGCGCGAATACATCGCCGCCCACGATGGCAGCGTCACTCTTTTACCGCGCCAGGCCGGCGCACATTTTCGGATAGAACTGCCCTTATGATGACGAGAATTCCCGTGGCCGCCATGGCCGCCTGCGCGCTGCTCCTGGGCGGCTGCGCCAGCAAGCCCGCTACCCAGACGCCCGTGCTGGTGCAGACGCCGCCGCGCGTGGTGGTCGTCGCCGATCCCCAGCTGACCGAGCTGCTGGCCTACCAGAACGCCTTGCGCCTGATGACGCCGTCGGAACTGGTGAAAGCGCAGCTGGACCTGGCCAAGGCCGATAC
This sequence comes from Janthinobacterium sp. GW821-FHT03C08, assembly GCF_059420905.1. Lineage (NCBI taxonomy): Bacteria > Pseudomonadati > Pseudomonadota > Betaproteobacteria > Burkholderiales > Oxalobacteraceae > Janthinobacterium > Janthinobacterium sp. GW821-FHT03C08. The sequence continues at coordinate 231,578 of NZ_JBWKUP010000009.1, forward strand.
GGCGCCGCAGAACGTCATCCGCCGCGCCATGCTGCAGGCGGCCGTGCGCGGCCCCGGCGACCTGGCCCGCGCGCAAGCCTTGCTGGAACCGCTGGCCACGGCCACGGGCAAGGACGCGCAGCTGCTGGCGCCGCTGGCGCAATTGCTCAGCAGCCAGTACGCGGAACTGCGCCGCCAGGAAGACAGCATCGACAAGCTCAACACGCAGTTGCGCGACGCCCAGCGGCGCAACGACTTGCTCAATGAAAAGCTCGAGGCGCTGAAGAATATCGAGCGCAGCCTGTCCGTGCGTCCCGCCGCGGGAGCGCCGAAATGAGCGAACACGCCCACATCCTCCTGGTCGACGACGACCCCGACCTGCTGCGCCTGCTGACCATCCGTCTGAAGGCGGGCAATTACCGCGTCACGGCCGTGGGCAGCGCGGAAGCGGCGCTGGCGCGCCTGGCCGTGGAATTGCCATCCCTGGTCATTACCGACGTGCAATTGCCGGGCCGCGACGGCCTGGCCCTGTTCGACGAAATCCGCCGCCAGCACGCGGCCCTGCCCGTCATCCTGCTGACGGCCCACGGCACCATTCCCGACGCCGTCGAGGCCACGGCGCGCGGTGCCTTCGCCTACCTGACGAAGCCGTTCGATGGCAAGTTGCTCATGGAAAAGGTGGCGTACGCCGTCAACCTGTCCACCGTCATGCCGGCGGCCGCCTCCAGCGACGAGAGCTGGCGCGCCGAGCTGATCAGCCGCAGCGCGCAGATGGCCGAGCTGCTGGCCGAAGCGAAGCTGGTGGCGGGGTCGGATGCCAGCATCCTGATCCGCGGCCCCAGCGGCACGGGCAAGGAATTGCTGGCGCGCGCCCTGCACAACGCCGGTCGCCGCGCCAAGGCGCCGTTTATCGCCGTCAACTGCGGCGCCATTCCCGAGCAGCTGCTGGAATCGGAATTGTTCGGCCACGTGAAAGGCTCGTTTACGGGCGCCGTCGGCAACCGCGAAGGTTTATTTCAGGCGGCCGATGGCGGCACCCTGTTTTTGGATGAGATCGGCGACATGCCCCTGCCGCTGCAGGTCAAGCTGCTGCGCGTGCTGCAGGAGCGGGCCGTGCGCCCCGTGGGCGCCGACCAGACGCGCCCGGTGGACGTGCGCCTGCTGTCGGCCACGCACCGCGACCTCGACGTGGCGATGACGGAAGGCCAATTTCGCGAAGACCTGTATTACCGCCTCAACGTCGTCACCTTGACCCTGCCGCCGCTGGCCGAGCGCCGCGAAGACATCGCCTTGCTGGCCAACCATTTCCTGCAGAAACTGGCGGCCAAGTACCAGAAGCCCCTGAACGGTTTCGCCCCCGATGCCCTCACGGCCCTGGTGGCGGCGCCATGGCCCGGCAATGTGCGCCAGCTGGTCAATGTCGTCGAGCAGGTGTGCGCGCTGGCCACGGCGCCGCTGGTGCCCTTGTCGCTGGTACAGCGGGCCTTGCGCGTGCCCTCGCTGGAAGCGCTCAGCTACAACGAAGCGAAACAGCGCTTCGAGCGCGACTACCTGATCCAGCTGCTGCGCCTGACGGACGGCAACGTGGCCGACGCGGCCCGCCTGGCCGACCGCAACCGCACGGAGTTCTACCGTCTATTGCAGAAATACGAGCTGACGCCGGCCCTGTTCCGGGCCGACGGCGACCCTGTCGCTGAATAGCGACAAAAATAAAGTCTTATGAATCAACGACTTAGTTTAAAACATTGATATTGTTGCCATCCCTTGTCGCTGTCAGGCGACAAAAAGCCCGGTTTTCCGGGCCGGATCGGCGGGAAAAGCGCAGAAAAAATCCGGGATGAATATAAGTCGTTGATTTCAAATGAAAATTAAAAGCTGGCACGGTGCTTGCTGTATGGGTAGATGTGACGCTTCAAAGTGTTGCTTTAACCAAGTAAGAAGCTTTTAACTTCATTGAGAGGAACTACCATGCAAACATCGAAACTGTTCAATACCCTGGTTGCCGCTATCGTTCTGTCGGGCGCCTCGATCACCGCTTCGCATGCAGCTGACTCCGCACCAAAAGCACAAGCTCCTGCTGACACTGTCGTGGCCGCCAACGCCGCCGCTGCCGTCCCTGATGAAACCATCACTTCCTCGGCCAAGGCCGCCCTGAGCGCCGATGCGCAAGCCGCTACCCTGCCCGTCAAGGTAGCAACCCAGCAAGGCGTCGTGGTCCTGTCGGGCGACGTGCCGAGCGCCGAAGCGGGTGACCGCGTCGTGCAGATCGTCGCTTCCGTGAGCGGCGTGAAAGAAATCAAGAACGAGCTGAAAGTCAAAGCCGCCGGCTAAACGCCTCGCGCTGTACTTTACTCCGGGTTGCCCTGTCTGCGGACAGGGCATTTTTTTTGCCCATGCGCTTGTTGTTGGCAAGCCATGTTTTCAGGCAAGTAGCTGGGCAATAGGGTTAGAATAGCCAGCACTGGCGCCGATTCCGGCGCTTTTTGTCATCCATGGCGCAGTGTTGCAAGGCTGGGCCGCTACCAGGCTACCGCATGTCTTCTTTCTCTCCCGCCGCCCTGTTGCGCAATCTGAAACCCGACAAATTCACCATCGCCCTGCTCGTCACCGTGGCGCTGGCCAGCCTCCTGCCCTGCACGGGCCAGACGGCCGTAGTCTTCGGCAATATCACCACCGTTGCCATCGGCGCCCTGTTCTTCCTGCATGGGGCCAAGCTGTCGCGCGAAGCCGTGGTGGCTGGCGTCATGCACTGGCGCCTGCATTTGCTGGTGCTGGCCAGCACGTTCATTTTGTTCCCCCTGCTGGGCCTGGCCCTGCGTCCGCTGGCGCTGACTTTCCTCACGCCCGATCTGTACGTGGGCATCCTGTTCCTGTGCGCGCTGCCATCGACCGTGCAATCGTCGATCGCCCTGACGGCCATGGCGCGCGGCAACGTGCCGGCCGCCATCTGCAGCGCCTCGGCCTCGAATTTCATCGGCATTTTCCTTGCCCCCATCCTGGTGGGCTTGCTGGTGGCGAAAGGCGCGGAAAGCAAGTCGTCGGTCGACGCCGTGCTGTCCATCGTCATGCAATTGCTGCTGCCGTTTCTGGCCGGCCAGTTCCTGCGCCGCTGGATAGGCCGCTGGGTCGACCGCCACAAGGCCATGCTGAAATTCGTCGACCAGGGTTCCATTTTGCTGGTGGTCTACACGGCCTTCAGCGAAGCCGTCAGCGAAGGCCTGTGGCACACGATCTCGGTGGAAACCCTAGTGGCGCTGGGCGTGTTCAGCATCGTGCTGCTGGCGCTGGTCCTGGGCCTGATGACGTTCATCAGCCGCCGCCTGGGCTTTAGCAAGGAAGACGAGATCGCCATCGTCTTTTGCGGCTCGAAGAAAAGCCTGGCCAGCGGCGTGCCCATGGCCAAGGTCTTGTTCGCCGCGCACTCGCTGGGCATGGTGATTTTGCCGCTGATGCTGTTCCATCAGATTCAGCTGATGATCTGCGCCGTGATTGCGCAGCGTTATGCGCGGCGCGACGAGGCGCAGGAAGTGCCGGCGGCGACGTCCTGAGCGAAGGCTCAGCTCCCCATACCGCGCCTGGCGCGGTATTTTTTTGCCTGCGCGGCGCGGAAAGCCGTGGATTGGTGCCTCAGGCCATGGGCGAGGTACTGCTGGACAATCAGTTCAATATAGAAGTTATCTTTCAAGCATTTTTTTGTGTTGTAATGTATGGGGCTTGCCAGCAATGATTGAAACGTCACCATGCTGCGCGAGCGGAACAGGCGCATCCAGATGGCGGGTAATTGGCAGAGCTGATTTGTATCACTGATGCAAGCGTCGAATCAGGAACCATATGCGGAAAGTATTGACTCTTATTTCATAAAAAAACGGTGAGGAAGCATGATGTCATTTGCAAGAATAATCGCCATTTTTTCCTTGAGTGGATTGATTATTCCATTTCTTTCTCGGGTTGTATGGCATTTTCTTGATTACAGTCCATATTTCGATATGCAGCGCATTGTGTTCAAACTGCAACTGTTGCTTTGGCCGACGTCTGTAATGATGTTGGCAGCGGCTAACCCTCAGATGGAACCGGAAATTTTCTTGTTTTCGATGGCAGCCAATGTGGTTTTCTATGTCTTGCTTGGCACGCTGGTGTGGCTGGGATTGCGCAAGCATGGCGCTTTTTTCGCTATCGCAGGCATTGGATGGGGCGTGATATGGTGGAAACTGCTCTCGTTGTGAGAAGTAAAGAAACAAGTTTTTTGTTAGATGAATATTGCTATTGAAAAATAGAGTCATAGTCATTTTCTGCCACATGCGGGGGCACAACGCGCTTGGTAAATGGCGCCGGGCTTTAGTCTCGACGATCCGATCGCCTTTACGACATCGCAGGCGCCACCCGCAAGCGATGTCGTCACCTCTGACTAGCCTTTCAGCAACTTCTGCGCCTGCCGCAAGCCATCAACGATCACCGCATACGCCTGGCGCCGGCTCTCTTCGTCCCGTGCGCGCAGCACATATGACGGGTGATACACGGTCACGACCCAGCGCCCGTCGCGTTCGATGGGCGTGCCGATCAGCGGCGTCATGCTGGCCGCGCCATCCTGCAGCACGGCTTTCAATGCCGTGCTGCCCAGCGCCACGATTACCTGTGGTTTGCCACGTTCGATCTCTTCTTCCAGCCAGCCATGACAGGCGAGGATTTCGCGCTGCGCAGGCGTCTTGTGCAGGCGGCGCTTGCCGCGCGGTTCCCACTTGAAATGCTTGACGGCATTGGTCAGATATAGGCTGTCGCGCGCCAGGCCCGCTTCCTGCATGGCCTGCTCGAGCACTGCGCCGGCCGGGCCCACAAAGGGCAAGCCCGCCAGGTCTTCCTGGTCGCCCGGCTGCTCGCCGACGAGCATGATGCGGGCGGTGTGCGGGCCGATGCCGGGCACGGCCTGGGTGGCGCTCTTCCATAACTCGCAGCGGCGGCACTGGTCCAGCGTCGTGGCAGTCGCGCGCGCGGGCTGGGCCCGCTCGGAGTTGATCTGGATCATGGCGGCGCCCTGGCGCTGTCCCACGCTGGCCGTCTGGCCCGTGCGGCGCTCGCCGTTGGCCGCACCGCTCAGCATGGCGGGCACGATGGCGCCTTCCGGCAGGTTTTTCCAGAAGCGCGATGGGATATGGCTGTGCAGCAAATCCGCATTCACGCGGGCCGGGTTGAAGATGCTGCGGTAGTAGGTCAGCCACAGGGCTTCGCCCGCATCGTCGATCTCGGCCGCACTGCGCAGCAGGGCCGGCCCCGCGTGCAGGGTGGCGCCATCCCACAGCATGCTGGCATCGGGCGTGGCGATCATCCAGCTGATGGAGCCCATGCGGCGCGCGAAGTGGCGCGCCACTTGCGGCAGCACCTCGTGCGTCGGTTCGAACCAGGCGACAAAACGCGGTGCCCCTTGCGCCTCGCCGCGTTCGCGGAAGCGCACGTAGGCGTGCATGTCGTGCTCTTCGCGCCGCACGGCCTTGGCCATGGCGTGCAGGCGCGCGCCGTCCGCGTCGGCCGGCGACATCACGTCGTGCTGGCCGTGCTGCCAGCGCCAGAGCACTTGATATAAAAACGCCCAGCGGTCGTGTACCTTGAAACAGGCGGCGGCCTGCAGCAGTTCCACCAGCTGGCGGGGCAGGCGCAGCATGGGGGCATCGGTAGCGGTCGCCTCTGGCGGGGAGGAAAACAGGTCGCCGCCGTCTGGCTGCGCGAGCCAGGCGACGTTAGCGGGCGGCACCTTGAGCGCGATCAATTCGCGTGCCGCCGCGCGCCACTCGTCGAAGGACTGCGCCAGCCGGACGACGGCGTTCATGCCGCCTGCAGCTCCGGCCACAGATGCATTTGCTGCGGCGCCTCCGCCATGGCGCTGCGCAGGTGTTCCGATGCCGTGGTGTCGCGCGCGGGAAAGTAGTCGGCCGTGATGATGAAGGGGGCGATTTTCTTCATGCTGCAGCGCAGGCGCGACAGGTCGGCGTAGCGCACCTGCCGCAGGCGGCGCAGGTCGACGATGCGCTGCGCGTTGCGCAGGCCGATGCCGGGCACGCGCGCGATCATGTGCTGCGCGGCGCGGTTCAAGTCCAGCGGAAAATGTTCGCGGTGCGCCAGCGCCCAGGCCAGCTTGGGATCGATGTCGAGCGCCAGGTTGCCGCCCGTGGCGGGCAGCAATTCGTTGGCCTGGAAACCGTAGCTGCGCAGCAAGAAATCGGCCTGGTACAGCCGGTGTTCGCGCAGCATCGGCGGCGGCGCCAGCGGCACGCTTTTCGGGCTGTCGGGGATGGGGCTGAAGGCGGAGTAGTACACGCGCTTGAGCTTGTAGCTGCCATACAGGGTCTCGGCCGTGGCGAGGATTTGCTGGTCGTCGCTGGCATCGGCGCCGACGATCATCTGCGTGCTTTGCCCGGCCGGCGCGAAGCGCGGCGAGCGCGGTTCTTCGGCCTTTTCATCGAGCTTGCGGCGGATGGCACCCATGGCCAGCTTGATCGTGTGTACGCTCTTTTCCGGCGCCAGTTTCTGCACGCTGTCCTGCGTGGGCAACTCGATGTTGACGCTGAGGCGGTCGGCATAGCGGCCCGCCTGCGCGATCAGGGCCGGATCGGCGTCGGGGATGGTTTTCAGGTGGATGTAGCCGCGGAACTGGTGCACCTCGCGCAGCTCGCGCGCCACCTGCACCAGCTGCTCCATCGTGTAGTCGGCCGACTGGATGATGCCGGAGCTGAGGAACAGGCCGTCGATGTAGTTGCGCAGGTAAAAGTCAGCCGTCAGCTTGACCACTTCGGCCACCGTAAACCGCGCGCGCGGCACGTTCGAGCTGCGGCGGTTGACGCAGTACTGGCAATCGTACAGGCAGTAATTCGTCAGCAGGATCTTGAGCAGCGAGACGCAGCGCCCGTCCGGCGTGTAGCTGTGGCAAATGCCCATGCCCGTGGTGGCGCCAAAGCCATCCTTGCCGATGGAATCGCGTTTGGGCGCGCCGCTGCTGGCGCAGGACGCATCGTACTTCGCCGCATCGGCGAGGATTTCCAGCTTGTCCGTCAATTCCATGGCTTGCCTCGATATACTGTGTTTATATACAGTATATCAGGGAATCCGCCTTGCGCAGGCTTGAGCTGATGCATGGCAGAACGTTATATATCGGTGTATATTACGGGCCTTGTTCTCTTCTCTTTAAGGATACGACCATGCGCCTCACTTCCCTCGCCAAGCTCCTCGGCACCGCCCTCCTCGCCACCGCCGCCTCGTCCGCCTTTGCCGGCGAAGTGGTGGTGTCGGCCGCGGCCAGCCTGACGAATGCGTTCAAGGATGCGGCGCAGGGCTATGAAGCGCAATATCCGGGCAGCAAGGTGTCCCTGAACTTCGCCGCCTCGGGCGTGCTGCTGCAGCAGATCGTCAAGGGCGCGCCCGTGGACGTGTTTGCTTCGGCCGACCAGGAAACCATGGACGCGGCGCAAAAGCAGGGCCTGGTGCTACCGGCCGACCGCCACGACTTCGTCAGCAACAGCCTGGTGCTGATCGTGCCGCACGACAGCAAGCTGGGCATCAAGGCGCTGGCCGACCTGACGCAGAAGGGCGTGACCCGCGTGGCCATCGCCAATCCGGCCAGCGTGCCCGTCGGCCGCTATTCGGAAGGCGCGCTGAAGAAGGCGAAATTGTGGGAGGCCGTGCAGCCCAAGGCCATCAGCACGCAGAACGTGCGCCAGTCGCTCGATTACGTGGCGCGCGGCGAAGTCGATGCGGGCTTCGTGTATGGCACCGACGCGGCCATCATGAAGGATAAAGTCAATGTGGTGCTGGAAGTGCCGCTGGAGGCGCCCGTGCTGTACCCGATCGCCACCATCAAGGATAGCGCCAACCAGGCCGAAGCGAAGCGTTTCGTCAGCTACCTGCAGACGGCGCCGGCGCAAGCCATCCTGGCCAAATACGGTTTCAAGAAGCCATAAGGCATACGACGGCAAATGGATATCGCCTGGACCGCGCTGGCCCTGTCGCTGAAGGTGGCGGCGTGGGCCACGGCGCTCAATTTGCTGCTCGGCATCGGTACGGGCTATCTGCTGGCGCGCACGCGCTTTCCCGGGCGCGAGCTGCTCGACGCCCTCCTGACGCTGCCCATGGTGATGCCGCCCACCGTGCTCGGCTATTACCTGCTGGTGCTGCTGGGTCGCCGCGGCACCCTGGGCATCTGGCTGCAGGACAACTTCGGCATCAACCTGATCTTTACGTGGCAGGGCGCCGTCATCGCTTCCACGGTGGTCGCCTTTCCCCTCGTCTTCAAGCCCGCGCGCGCCGCCTTCGAGGCCGTCGACGGCCAGCTGGAACAGGCCGCCCGCGTGCTGGGCATCTCGGAAATGGCGATTTTCTTCCGCGTGACCCTGCCGCTGGCCTGGCGCGGCATCCTGGCCGGCGTACTGCTGGGCTTCGTGCGCGCGCTGGGCGAGTTCGGCGCCACCCTGATGGTGGCCGGCAGCATTCCCGGCAAGACGCAGACCCTGTCCGTGGCCGTGTATGAAGCCGTGCAGGCGGGCCAGGACGACGTCGCCAACACCCTCGTGCTGATCACCTCCATCGTGTGTATCGTGGTGCTGCTGTCGGCTGGCCGCCTGGCGCCCGGGCGCATCGTTCACAAATGACGCCCATGCAACTCGACCTCGACCTCCGCGCCACCTTGCGCTCCGGCAAACGCCGTTTCGACATGCACGTGCAATGCACGTCGCACAGCCAGCGCATCGCCGTGTATGGCCCGTCCGGGGCCGGCAAGAGCATGACCCTGAAAGCCATTGCCGGACTTTTCACCCCGGACGCAGGCCATATCCGCCTCAACGGGCGCACCCTGTTCGATTCGGCCGGCGGCATCAATTTGCCGCCGCAGCAGCGCAACGTGGCCTACCTGTTCCAGGACTACGCCCTGTTCCCGCACCTGACGGTGCGCCAGAATGTGGGCTTCGGCCTGGCGCGCGGCTGGTTCAATCCGCGCGCGCGCGAAAAACTGCAGAAGGTCGATCACTGGCTGGACGCGTTTCACTTGCAGGAACTGGCACACCAGTTCCCCGACGAGTTGTCCGGAGGCCAGCGCCAAAGGGTGGCGCTGGCGAGGGCGCTCGTGGCCGAACCGGCCGCGCTGCTGCTCGACGAGCCGTTTGCCGCCCTCGATCCGGCCCTGCGTGTCAAAATGCGCCTGGAACTGAGCCAGTGGCAGCAGCGCCTGGACGTGCCCATGATCCTGATCACCCATGATCCGGAGGATGCGCGCATCCTGGGCGAACATGTGCTTTACTTGCGCGACGGTCAAATTGACAGCATGGAAGAAAATACGGCATTGGGTGAACGCATTGGATAAATCGGCGACAGCGGAAATCGGCCTGCAGGGCTCGGTATGGATGACGGTGGGCGGCGAGCACCTGGGAGGGGCCGGGCGCGTGGAATTGCTGGGCGCCATCGCCGAGTGCGGCTCCATCACGCAGGCGGCCAAGCTCGTCAAGATGAGCTACAAGGCGGCCTGGGACGCCATCGACGCCATGAACAACCTGGCTGGCGAACCGCTGGTCGAGCGCTTGACGGGCGGCAAGGGCGGCGGCGGCACGCGGCTGACGCAACGGGGACGCCAGCTGGTCGACAATTTTCGTATCATCGAGCGCGAGCATGCCCGCTACCTGCGCCAGCTGGGCAGCCAGGCGGAAGGCATCGCCGACGATCTTTTACTCATACGGAGAATGGCCATGAAAACCACCGCACGCAATCAATTCCTGGGCAAAGTTGCTGAACTGAAACAGGGTGCCGTCAACGATGAAGTCACCCTGGAATTGCCGGGCGGCCAGCATATCGTAGCCGTCGTCACGCAGGGCAGCAGCGCCAGCCTGGGCCTGGCGCCCGGCGCGGAAGCGTTTGCGCTGATCAAGGCCTCGTCCATCATCCTCGTGGCCGACAGCGCAGGGGCGCGCTTTTCGGCGCGCAACCAATTGGCCGGCACCGTCACGCGCGTGCAGACGGGCGCCGTCAACACGGAAGTGGTGCTGGACCTGTCGCGCGGCGGCACGATTGCCGCCATCATCACGAACCAGAGCAGCGCCGACCTGGGCATCGCCATCGGCAGCAGCGTGACGGCCATCTTCAAGGCGTCCAGCGTGATCCTGGGCGTGCCCGCCTAAACCCAAAGCAAGGACTGGGGGCGTACCCTGAAGGTATGACCCCGGCCTTTATCTGTTGGGTTCAAACGAGCCTAATCCTCCAGCCTGGACAGCCATTCGCGCGCCGCGGCTAGCGCCAGTTGCAGTTCCTCCCCCGCCCCCGACAGCAGCGCCGCCACCTCGTCGTGGCGGCCCGCGTCGATGGCTTCCTCGGTAGCGAAGGCGGCGCGGATCAGGCGTTTCGTGCCGAGGGTGCCCACGGAGCCGCGCAAGCCGTGCAGGATGCGCGCCACCTCGCTGTGGCGGCCCGCCTGCAAGGCCGTTTCGGCGTCGCGCACGGGCGTCATGCCCTTGTTCAGAGCATCTTCCACCATGCGCCGCAGCACCCCGCGGCCTTTCGCATCGCGGCCCATCACGCGCATCAGCGGCGCCATGGTAAACACCTCGTCATCGGCGGGCGGCGCGGCGCTGGCCGGCTGCGCCGGTGGCCGCTTGGGCAGGTGGCGCAGGATGACTTCCATCATCTCTTCCACCACGACGGGCTTGGCGATGAAATCGGTAATGCCGGCCGACATGCAGCGTTCGCGCTCGGAGGCCAGCACGCCGGCCGTCATGGCGATCACGGGCAGCTGCAGGCGCAGCTCCGTGCGGATCAGCTGGGTGGCGCTGAAACCGTCCATGACGGGCATCTGCATGTCCATCAGCACGATGTCGTAGCGCAGCGCTTCCGTGCGCAGCCGTTCCACGGCCTGCAAGCCGTCGCCCACCACGTCCAGGGTGGCGCCCATGTGTTCGAGGATGCCGCGCGCCACGGCCTGGTTCAAATGGTTGTCTTCCACCAGCAGGAAATGCACGCCGGCCAGTTCCGTCCCCAGCGGCTGGTGCAGCATGCGCTGCTCGCCGCCGTCGTTCTGCGCGATCAGCGCCTGGTGCAGGGCATCGAACAGGCTCGAGCCCGTGATGGGCTTCATCAGCACGACATCGGCCTCGGCCGCGCTGGAGATTTCCTCCAGGTGGTTGCGCGCAAAGGCGTTGACCATCACCACGATGGGCTGGCGCTGGCCTGACGCGGCTTGCCGGATGGCCTTGGCCGTGGCCAGGCCATCCATGACGGGCATGTGCCAGTCGGCCAGCACCACGTCGTAGGGCTGCTGCTGCGCCAGGCGTTCGCGGTACAGCTCGATGGCGGCAAAGCCCGAATCGACCTCGTCCGCATCCCAGCCCCAGGCATGGATCAGCTTGACGATCAGCTCGCGCGTGGTGCGGTTGTCGTCGGCCACCAGGAGGCGCAGCGGCCCCAGGGTGGGCGTGCGGCGCGCTTCGGCCGGCGGCGCCAGCACCTCGAACGGCACGCTGAACCAGAAGCGGCTGCCCTTGCCTTCGCTGCTGGCGACGGCGATTTCGCCGCCCATCATGTGGATCAGGTGCTTGCTGATGGCCAGGCCCAGGCCCGTGCCGCCGAAGCGCCGCGTGATGCTCTGGTCGCCCTGCGAAAAGGCCGTGAACAGCTGGGCCTGCTGCTGGGCCGTCATGCCGATGCCCGTGTCGCGCACCTCGAAGCGCAGCCAGGCCTGTTCAGTGTCGCCCTCGGCCAGGCTGACGGCCACCACCACTTCGCCGCTCTCGGTAAACTTGATGGCGTTGCCGGCCAGGTTGACGAGGATTTGCTGCAGGCGCTGGGCGTCGCCGACGAGGCGGCGCGGCACGTCGGGCTCGACGGCGATGGCCAGCTCCAGCTCTTTCTCGCCCGCGTTCATGGTCATCGTCGTGGCCAGCGTATTCATGACCTCGTCGAGGTCGAATTCGACGGGCGACAAGTCCATGCGGCGCGCCTCGATCTTGGAAAAATCGAGCACATCGTTGAGGATGCCCAACAGGGACTGCCCCGCCACGCGTACCATGGTCAGGTACTTGCGCTGTTCGATGTTGAGCTTGGTATTTCCCAACAGATACACCATGCCCAGCACGGCGTTCAGGGGCGTGCGGATTTCATGGCTCATGTTGGCGACGAAGTCGCTCTTGGCGCGGTTGGCCGCCTCGGCGCGGTCGCGTTCCTGCTCCAGCTCCAGGGCGCGCGTCTCGACCTCCTGCTGCAGCCGGTCGCGCTCGCTCATCAGGCCGTTGAACGCCTCCGTCAGTTCGCCGATCTCGTCGCGCTGCTGCACCGGCACGGGGGTAAAGCGCTTGCCCGAGGCGCGCAGGGACAGCAGCGTGTCGCGCAGGCGCACCAGGGGCGACAGCAGGCGCACGGTCACCCAGCCCAGCACGGCCGCGGCCAGCAGCGAGGCGCAGATGCTCCACAGCACCAGGCGCGACAGCACGCCGTCGAATGGTTCGAAGGCATCGGCCACGGGCAGCGAGGCGGCCAGCAGCCAGTTCACCGACTTCAAGCGCTTGAAGCTGTTGACGCCCGTGATGCCGCGGCTGTTGGTGCTGACCATGCTGCCTTCGCCGTCTTCCTTGAGCAGCTGCGTGGTGACGACGTTGGCGCCCGCCGCGCGCGGCTGCAGCAAACGGCTGGGGTCGGGATGCAGCACGTAGCGGGGCACGGCTTCGCGCGTGAGGATGAAAAAATAGCCGCTCTTGCCCACCTTGGCCGTGCGCAAACGCCCCAGCATGTTGTCCTTGTACAGGCGCAGCACGCCGATGACGATGCCGGCCACCTCGCCGTTGTTGTCCAGCACGGGGGCGACCATCTGCACGATGGGCAAATGGCTGGTCTTGCCCAGCATCGGTTCCGTGATCATGGCCTGCTTGGTGCGCATGACGGTCTGGAAATAGCCGCGGTCGGCTACGTCGGTGCCGTTGCGCCCCTGCACCTCGGGCACGTTGGCCACCACCTTGCCCTGCGTATCGAGCACGAGCACGTCGTCGAACAGGGCCAGCATGGTGCGCTGCGTGTAGTAGTCACGCAATGCGCCGGCGTCGGCCATCAGGGCGGGCGGCTGGTGGCGCGCCGTCTGGGTGACGATGTCGAGCAGCATGGCCAGCTTGTCGTCGAGTTCCTCGGCCGTGCGCTCGATCAGCGCCGTTTGCTGGCTCAGCAGCACTTGCGTGAAATCGTCGCGCATGTGCTTGACCTGCACCACGGTGACCACGGCGATCATGGCGATCGAGGTCAGGCTGGTGGCCAGCGCGACTTTTGCTTTAATGCCGAGAGGCTTCATGATTTCCTTTGAGTACCCGGAGGCACAGGCGGCAGATAATGCTGTCAGGAATTTTCCTATCAATACTTCAACTTGGCAAGCGCAGGCCGCGTAATTTTCCGCGCTGGAACGGGCTTTTGACGATGTTGCCATAAAATTAAATGCCGGACGTCGTTTATTCAGCGAAATTACGGTGAATTGCCGTGAAATTGGCACATGGCAACGCACTATGCAGTAAACTTGTTATTGCATTTTCTAAAAGGGTCTGACATGACAGAAGCGCTACTCTCTCCAGCCGTGCCCGCCGTGAACGTGGAAGCGTTGCGTGCGCGCTGCTCGACGTGCAGCATGCATCAATTGTGCCTGCCGATGGGACTCGACGTGGGCGACATGGACCGGCTCGACCAGATCATCGGCCGCCGCCGCAAGGTCGCGCGCGGCGCCTCGCTGTTCCGCATCGGCGACTCGTTCCAGAACCTGTACGCCATCCGCCTGGGCCACTTCAAGACGTACCAGATCAATCCAGGCGGCGAAGAACAGGTGACGGGTTTCCAGATGGCTGGCGAACTGCTGGGCATGGACGCCATCAGCGCCGACCGCCACCACTGCAATGCCGTGGCGCTGGAAGACAGCGAAGTGTGTGAAATCCCGTTTTCCAGCCTGGAACAATTGCTGGGCAATATGCCCACGCTGCTGCGGCATTTCCATCGCATGATGAGCCAGGAAATCACGCGCGAGCAAAGCGTGATGCTGTTGCTGGGCAATATGCAGGCGACGCAGCGCTTTGCCGCCTTCATCGTCAACCTGGCGTCGCGCTACGAGGCGCGGGGCTACTCGGGCAGCAAGTTCCAGCTGCGCATGTCGCGCGAGGAAATCGGCAATTACCTGGGACTGACCATCGAGAGCGTCAGCCGTTTATTGTCGAAATTCAAGAAGGAAGGCTGGCTGCGCGTCTCTAATCGCGAAATTGAAATCCTGCAGCCCGCGAAATTGAAAGCCATTACGGCCGGCACGGATACTTGTAAATAGGCCTACAGTTCCTCGTCCGCGTGCAGCGCGATGCTGCGCTGCAGGGGCCAGGTCCAGATGCCGGACAGGCGCCATTCGCGCTTGTCGTTTTCCACCAGCACCTGCCAGCGGCTGCGCTCGAGCATCGGCAGGGCCACCGAGAAATTGCCGGCCGCATCGGGCTGCACCAGCAGCCTGATATCCTTCTCCGGCAACGTCGCATGCGCCAGGTGCAGCTGCAAGGGCGCCTGGTAAGCCTTGCCGAAGCTGTGCACGGCGCCGCTCAGGCGCGCCTGCGCCACGTCGTAGGACAGGCGCGTATCCATCGCCAGGTTGCTGGCAACCGTATCGCGCCGCAAGTCCTGGTTGATGGCCTTGCCCTGCTTGTAATAATCGCCCACCACCAGCGCGTCCGGCTGCGTAAACGCGATATACGCCATGCAGCTGCCGACGACGACGGACAGGCCGGGGCCGACCATCAGCAGCCATGGCCAGCGATGCTTGTACCAGGGCGCCACGGGGGCTTGCAGTTTCAGACTGTCGGACATTTTATTCTCCTGTTTAAGCGGCCAATCCCCATGCGGGGATTGGCCTTCCTACATTACCGCGGCACGATGAACACCGCGTTTTCCCGCACATGCAGCGACGGGTCGTCCAGCGATTGCAGTTCGATGGCAATCTTGTTCGAGCCCTTCTCGCCCACGCCGTGCGGCACGCGCAGGCGGATGGGCCAGCCCAGGGTTTCCGTCGGCTGCAGGGTCACTTCGTCGCGCGTCAGCAGGGTCAGGCCCGGCAGGCCGGAGACGCTGATCCTGAAATGCTGGCTTTGCTCCGAGGTGTTCATGATCTGCAGGCGGTAGACGTTCTCGATCATGCCGTCTTCCACTTCGCGTCCCATGGAGCCGCGGTCGCGGATCACGTCCATTTTCAATGGCGTGCGCAGGGCCAGCGAGGTACACACGGCGATGATGATCAGGGCCAGGATGGACGTGTAGATCAGCACGCGCGGGCGCATGGCGCGCCGGCGGATCTGCTGCGAGTTGAAGTTGTTTTCCATCGCATGGTCGGTACTGTAGCGTACCAGGCCACGGGGCCGGTCGACCTTGTCCATCACGCTGTTGCAGGCATCCACGCAGGCGGCGCAGCCGATGCATTCATACTGCAGGCCGTTGCGGATATCGATGCCGGTCGGACACACCTGCACGCACAGGGTGCAGTCGATGCAGTCGCCCAGCTTGGCATCGGGCGCCTTCTTGTTCAGCGCGCCGCGCGGTTCGCCCCGCTTGGCATCGTAGGTGATGATCAGGGTATCCTGGTCGAACATGGCGCTCTGGAAGCGCGCGTAGGGGCACATGTACTTGCACACCTGCTCGCGCAGCCAGCCCGCGTTGCCGTAGGTTGCCAGGCTGTAGAACAAGACCCAGAACCATTCCCAGGGACCGAAATTGAGGGTGGTCACCGCCTGCGCCAGTTCCTTGATCGGCGTGAAGTAGCCGACAAAGGTAAAGCCCGTCCACAGGGCGATGGCGCCCCACACCAGGTGCTTGGCCGTCTTCTTGAACGCCTTGCGCAGGGACGGACCCTGCTTGTCGAGGGCCATGCGCGCGCTGCGCGTGCCCTCGATGTGGCGTTCGACCCACAGGAAGATTTCCGTGTATACCGTTTGCGGGCAAGAGAACCCGCACCATACCCGCCCGGCAATGGCCGTGACGAGGAACAACAAATACGCACAGATGATCAGCAGGGCCGCCAGGTAGATGAAATCCTGGGGCCACAGCACGACGCCGAAAATGTAGAACTTGCGCGTGGTCAAATCGAACAGCAGGGCTTGCCTGCCATTCCAGGTCAACCACGGCAAGCCGTAGAACGCCAGCTGGGTAAGCCATACGCATACCCATCGCCAGGTAGCGTAGCGTCCTTTGGCCTCGCGAGGGTAGATTTGCTCGCGGGCCGCATACATCTTGATGACTTGAGGTTCCATTACATCATTTCACGGGCGTCTGGGGATTCGACAGGCTCCAGACATACGCCGACAGCACGTGTACCTTGGATTCGCCGAGGAAGTCGCTGAAGGCCGGCATGGTGTTGTTGCGACCCTTGCGTACGGTTTCCATGATGGTATCGGCGCTGCCGCCGTACAGCCAGATCTTGTCCGTCAGGTTAGGCGAACCGAGCATCTGGTTGCCCTTCGCATCGGCGCCATGACAGGCCATGCAGGCGCCGAACTTGGCCTTGCCCAGCACGGACTTGACGGGGTCCGAGGTGGAACCGGACAGGCTCAGCACATAATGGGCCACGTTCTCGACATCCTTTTCGGAACCCAGCGCGGCGCCCATCGGCGGCATTTGCCCATTGCGCCCGTGCATGATGGTGGTCTTGATGGTGGCCGGATCGCCGCCATACAGCCAGTCCTTGTCCGTCAGGTTGGGGAAGCCCTTGTTGCCGCGCGCATCCGAACCGTGGCATTGCGCGCAGTAGGTCAGGAACAGACGCTGGCCGATCGCTTGCGCCTGCGGATCGGCGGCCACCGTCTTCAGGTCCTGGCCCAGGTACTTGTTGAACAGGGGGCCGTACTCGGCTTCCGCCTTTTTCAGCTCTTCCTCGTACTGGCCCGAGGATTTCCAGCCCAGGCTGCCTGCGTACGTGCCCAGGCCCGGATACAGGAACAGGTAGGCCAGTGCGAAGACGATGGTGATGTAGAACAGCCACATCCACCAGCGCGGCATCGGCGTGTTGAGTTCCTTCAAGTCCTCGTCCCAGACGTGGCCCGTGGTGCCGTCGGCGGGGGCGCCGGCGGCCACTTTCACTTTCGACTGCGAGTACAGCAGCACGCCGCAGCCGATGATGCCCAGCAGGGACAGCACGACGATGTAGATATTCCAGAAGCCATTGGTAAAGTCAGCCATGGTTGCGCTCCTTCGCCAGGTTCGTCTCGGCCTCGGCCGGATAGTCGAGCGCCTCGTCGGCGAACGGCAGGCGCGCCGCCGCGTCGAAGTCGCTGTTGCTGCGGCTGAACGTCCACCACAGGATGCCGACGAAGGTGGTAAAGGAAACCACCGTCATGACGCTGCTGGCGCTGTCAAACAGGTTTTCGATAGCCATGCTAATTCCTTGTTTTGATTAATGTACCGAGGCCCTGCAGATAGGCGACCAGGGCGTCTTCTTCCGTCTTGTCCTGCAGCTGCGCGGGGCCGGCGGCGATCTCCGCATCGCTGTATGGCTGGCCCAGGCGCTTCAGGGCGCGCATCTTCGGCATGATGTCGTCGGGCACCAGCTTGGTCTTCGCCAGCCAGGGGTAGGCCGGCATGTTCGACTCGGGCACCACGTCGCGCGGGTTGTTCAAGTGCGTGCGGTGCCATTCGTCGCTGTAGCGGGCGCCCACGCGGGCCAGGTCCGGCCCCGTGCGCTTGGAACCCCACTGGAACGGACGGTCGTAGACGAACTCGCCGGCGACCGAATAGTGGCCATAGCGTTCCGTTTCCGCGCGCAGCGGACGCACCATCTGCGAGTGGCAGTTGTAGCAGCCTTCGCGCACGTAGATGTCGCGGCCCGCCAGGCGCAGCGGCGAATACGGCTTCAGGCCAGCGACGGGCTCCGTCGTGCTCTTCTGGAAGAACAGGGGGACGATCTCGACGGCGCCGCCGATGCTGATCACCACCGTGACCAGGGCGATCAGCAGCCAGGGGTTTTTCTCAATCCATGCATGTGAAAATTTCATTTGCTCTTGCTCCTATCAGGCGTGCGCCGCGTTCAGTTCCGGAATGCGGGCGACGGGGAGTTTGCTGCCGCGCAAGGTCATCCAGGTGTTGTAGCCCATGATGCACATACCCGACAGGTACAGCAGGCCGCCGGCCACGCGCACCACGTAGTACGGATACGTTGCTTTCACGCTTTCGACAAAGGTGTAGGTCAGGGTGCCGTCCGGGTTGACCGCGCGCCACATCAGGCCCTGCATCACGCCGGCAATCCACATGGCGGCGATGTACAGCACGATGCCGATGGTGGCCACCCAGAAGTGCACGTCGACCAGGCGCGTGCTGTGCATCTGCGTGCGGCCCGCCAGGCGCGGCAGCAGGTAGTAGATGGAACCCATGGTGATGAAGCCCACCCAGCCCAGGGCACCCGCATGCACGTGGGCAACGGTCCAGTCCGTGTAGTGCGACAGCGAATTGATGGTCTTGATCGACATCATCGGACCTTCGAAGGTGGCGATGCCGTAGAACGACAGCGAGACGATCATGAATTTCAGGATCGGGTCGGTGCGCAGCTTGTGCCAGGCGCCCGACAAAGTCATGATGCCGTTGATCATGCCGCCCCAGCTCGGTGCCAGCAGCACCAGCGAGAAGACCATGCCGATCGATTGCGTCCAGTCAGGCAAGGCCGTGTAGTGCAGGTGATGCGGACCCGCCCACATGTAGGTGAAGATCAGCGCCCAGAAGTGGACGATGGACAAACGGTACGAGTACACGGGGCGCTCGGCCTGTTTCGGGATGAAGTAGTAGACCATGCCCAGGTAGCCGGCGGTCAGGATGAAGCCCACCGCGTTATGGCCATACCACCACTGGATCATCGCGTCCTGCACGCCCGCATAGGCGGAATACGATTTGGTGAACGACGCCGGCATGACGGCGCCATTGACCACGTGCAGAATCGTCACGGCCAGGATGTAGGCGCCGAAGAACCAGTTCGCCACGTAGATATGCTTGACCTTGCGCTTGATCAAGGTGCCGAAGAAGACGATGGCGTAGGCGATCCAGACGACGGCGATGAGGATGGAAATGGGCCACTCCAGCTCCGCGTATTCCTTGCCGCGCGTCAAGCCCATGGGCAGGCTGACGACGGCGCACAGGATCACGGCTTGCCAGCCCCAGAACGTGAAGGCGGCCAGCTTGTCGGAAAACAGGCGCACCTGGCAGGTGCGTTGCACGACGTAGTATGAGGTGGCGAACAGGCCGCAGATGCCGAAGGCGAAAATCACCGCATTCGTGTGCAGCGGACGCAGACGTCCGTATGTCAGCCAAGGTATGTCGAGGTTCAGGGCAGGCCAGGCCAGCTGAGCGGCGATGATGACGCCAACCAGCATGCCGATGATGCCCCATACCACAGTAGCGACCGCGAATTGCTTCACGATCTTGTAGTTATAGTTCAGCGATTGATCCACAAAGACTCTCCCTGGAATTACTATTTATGATGGTGGCCAGAGAGTAAGTGTTTGACCGCTAAAAAACTTTGATGTGGATCAAAATTCCCCGGATGAAATAAGCGTAGTGAAGTGGCATGGATTTAAAACGCGATCTGGGTAAAAAAAGCCATGCAAGATCCCTGCAAGCAGGGCTTGATCTGGGGCAAAACAGAGGCTTGGGCGCTGGCGCGCAAGGCGCCCGCCGTGCGGGAAAAATCAGGGGGGCGGTGCGTCGCCGGACGCCGGCTTGGCCGTCGTATCGTCGTCCTGCAGCACGCGCAGGCCCGGTCCGACGAGGTCGTCGAACTGGCCGCTGTCCGAGGCCGTGAAATACACCCACAAGGCGATGAAGACGACCACGACGCTCAAGGGGATGAGGAGATACAGTGCTTCCATGTTCAGGCTTTCCGCAGGCGCAGGGCGTTGGCGATGACGACCGCCGAGCTGGCGGCCATGCCGACGCCGGACAGCCAGGGGTTTAAAAAGCCCAGCGCGGCGGCCGGGATGGCCGTCAGATTGTACAGCGTGGCCCAGCCCAGGTTTTCGCGGATGATGCGCATGCTGCGCGCGGCCGTCTTGGCTGTATCCAGCACGGAAACCAATTGGCTCGACAGCAGCACCGTGTCCGCATGGGCTTGCGCCAGCGCGGCGCCGGAACCCATGGCGAAGGAGACGTCGGCGCCGCTCAGCACGGCGGCGTCGTTGATGCCGTCGCCGACCATGGCCACGACGGCGCCCGTGGCCTGCAATTGCTGCACGAAGTCGAGCTTTTCGTCGGGCAGGCACTCGCCGCAGGCAGTGGCGATGCCCAGCTCGGCCGCCACGCCTTGCGTCAGCGCTTCCTGGTCGCCGCTCAGCAGCACGACCTGCTTGCCATGCCGGTGGAAATATGCGACGACGTCGCGCGCTTCCGGGCGCAGCGCGTCGCTGAGCAGGAAGCGCGTCAGCCAGCGCCCCTGCGTGCCCAGGTACAGCGGCGTCATGCCCTGCATGCCGACGGCCGTGTCGCCCAGCGGCGGACCGGCGACGGCGGCGACAAAGGCCGCATTGCCCAGGCGGTAGCGCACGCCGTCGACCACGCCTTCGAGGCCCTGGCCCTGCACTTCCTGCAACTGCTGCGCATGCGCGCGGGCCTGTTCGCCTGCCGCCGCCAGGATCGCCTGTGCCAGCGGATGGGCGCTGCCCGCTTCCAGCGCGGCGGCCACCTGCAGGCTGTCCTCTTCCGTCATGCTGCCCAGGCTCTCCGTCTGTTTCAGCACGGGCCGGCCCAGGGTCAATGTGCCCGTCTTGTCGAAGACGATGTGGGTGGCGCGGTGCAGGGTTTCCAGCACGTGCGGCTGGACGATCAGCACGCCGCGCCGCAGCAGGCTGTCGGTGGCGGCCGCCAGCGCCGTCGGCGTGGCGAGAGACAGCGCGCAGGGACAGGACACGACCAGCACGGCAATGGCCACGGGCCAGGCTTGCGACGCATCATGCCAGCTCCAGAAGGCGAACACGGCGGCGGCAAACAGCAGCAGGCCCAGCACGAACCAGGCGGCGACCTTGTCGGCCCACTGCGCGATTTGGGGCTTGCCGCTGCCGGCCCGCTCGATCAGTTTCAACAGGTCGGACAGGGTGCTGTCGCGCGCCGGCTTGAGCACGCGCAAGATCAGCGCCGCGCTGGCGTTGATGGCGCCGCCCGGCACCCGCTCGCCCGTCTTGCGGCGCTGGGCCGCGCTCTCGCCCGTCAGCAGGGACAAATCGAGCGCGCTCGAGCCTTCGATGATGACGCTGTCGGCGGCGATCGCCTCGCCCGGCTTGACGAGGATCACGTCACCGACGGCCAGGCTGCCGGCCGGCACGAGGGTGGTGGCGCGGTTGTCGGGAAAGCCCGCCATCAGCGAGGCGGAAGCGGGCAAGGCGTGCTGCAGGCGTTCCAGCGCGGAGGCGGCCTTGCGGCGCGCCTGCAGCTCGAAATAGCGGCTGCACAGCAGTAGAAAAATGAACATCGTGGCCGAGTCGTAATACACCTCGCCGCGCCCCGTGAACGTCGCCACCACGCTGCCGAAGAAGGCGGCCAGGATGCCCAGCGCCACGGGCACGTCCATGCCCAGGGTGCGCGCGCGCAGGCTGGCCCAGGCGCCCTGGAAAAACGGCATGGCCGAATAGCAGATGGCGGGCAGGGTCAGGAGCAGGCTGGCCCAGCGCATCAGGCTGGCCATGCTGTCGTCCAGGGTGCCATCCTCGGCCGCCAGGTAGGACGGCGCCACGTACATCATCACCTGCATCATCGACAGGCCGGCGACGAACAGCTGGCGGCCCAGCGTCTTGCTGGCCTTTTGCAGGCGTTCGCCATGGCGCACGGCATCGTACGGATAGGCCGTGTAGCCGACTTGCCGCACGGCTTGCAGGATGTCGCCCGGTTCGCACTCGGCGCGGCTCCAGCGCACGTACAGGCGCTCCGTGGCGACGTTCAGGCTGGCCGCCTGCACGCCGGGCAGGCGCGTCAGCTGGCGCTCGATCAGCCAGACGCAGGCGGCGCAGCGGATGCCCTCGACGGAAAGCGTTGCTTCGCAGCTGCTGGCGTCGCGCGCGAATTGCGCGTCGTCATTGCTGTACAAACGCAGTTCGGGCGGCACCATGGCGGCGCCGGCCGCGTTGACGGCGTATTCGTCGCGGTCGCGGTAGTAGGCGCTCTGGCCGATATCGACGATGGTTTGCGCCACCGCTTCGCAGCCGGGGCAGCACATGGCGCGCGGCACCTCGTCGATGGTGACGTTCCAGCCGGAACCGGCGGGCACGGGCAAGCCGCAATGGAAGCAGGCGGCAGGTTTCAGGACAGCATTCATACGGTTCTTTTCATGGATGGCCCGTGACGCACAGGGCGTCGAGCCAGCCCAGCGAGACGCCATTCGCGGCGCGCAGCAGGCCCAGCAGGCCAAAGCCCAGCACCAGCGCGCCGCAGGCGAGGCGCACGGGACGGCGCTGCAACTGCGCGCGCAGGCGCGTGCCCAGCAGTCCCATGCCGAACAGCATGGGCAAGGTGCCCAGGCCGAAGGCGCCCATGGCGGCCGCGCCGTGCAGGGCCGAGCCTTGCAGCATGGCTGTCAGCAGGGCGCTGTAGACCATGCCGCACGGCACCCAGCCCCACAGCCCGCCCACGGCCAGCGCCTTGACGACGCTATCCATCGGCATCAGCGGCTTCAGCAAGGGGCGCACGCGGCGCCAGAGGACGTTGCCGGCCGCTTCCAGGCGGGCCAGGCCGCGCCAGGCATCCATCAGGTACAGGCCCAACGCCACCAGCATCAGGTTGGCCAGCCAGTAGCCGGCCACTTGCAGCGTAGCAATTTTGAGCATGCCGGCGCCGGCGATGCCGCCAGCGATGCCCCCGGCCAGCATGTAGCTGGCGATGCGCCCGCCGTTGTAGGCCAGCACGCGCAGCACGTTCGATTGCAAGGTGGCCGGCAGCGTGGGGCGCGCCACGGCGATGGCGATCACGGGACGGCCGGGCGCCGCCGCACCGCCGCCCAGCGACAGGGCGCCGACGATGCCGCCGCACATGCCGATGCAGTGCACGCTGCCGGCCAGGCCGACGAGGAACAGCGGCAGGAGATTCAGGGCATTCATCGCATCGCGCGGTCTTACACCGTTTTCGAGTAGCGCAGCGGCTGCGGCGCGTCCGGCGTGGCATTCGCCCGCGCCAGGGTCAGGTAGCGGTCGAAGACCATGCAGATATTGCGGATCAGCAAGCGCCCTTTCGGCGTCACCGTCAGCCAGTCTTCCTCGATGACGAGCAAGCCGTCGCGCGCCAGTTCGCGCAGCTTGTCCAGCTCGGCGGCGAAATAGCTGCGGAACTTGACGGGGTGGGCCTGCTCGATGGTGGCGATCGACAATTCGAAGTTGCACATCAGCATCTGGATGATGATACGGCGCAATAAATCGTCCGTATCGAGCTTGATGCCGCGCGCGATCGGCAGCACGCCTTCGTCGAGCTTTTCATAGTAGGCGTCCAGCGTCTTTTCATTCTGGCTGTAGACGGCGCCGACGGAACTGATGGCCGACACGCCGCAGGCGATCAGGTCCGCTTCCGCGCGCGTGGAATAGCCCTGGAAGTTGCGGTGCAAGCGGCCCTGGCGCTGCGCCACGGCCAGGTCGTCCGTCGGCTTGGCGAAATGGTCCATGCCGATGTAGACATAGCCGGCGGCCGTCAGGCGCGCGATGCACAGGCCCAGCATGGCCAGCTTGCTGGCGCTGTCGGGCATGTCGGCGTCGAGGATGCGGCGCTGCGGCTTGAACAGGTGCGGCATGTGCGCGTAGTGGTACAGGGCGATGCGGTCCGGGCTGGCGGAGATGACCTTGCGCAAGGTTTCCGTCATCGTCTCCAGGTTTTGCTTGGGCAAGCCGTAGATCAGGTCGATGCTGATCGAGCGGAATCCCGCGTCGCGCGCCGCCTGCATGATGGCCACCGTTTCCGCCTCGGGCTGGATGCGGTTGACGGCCTTCTGCACGTCGGCGTCGAAATCCTGCACGCCCAGGCTGATGCGATTGAAACCTTGCGCGCGCAGGGAAAACACGCGTTCGCGCGACACCGTGCGCGGGTCGATCTCGATGGAATACTCGCCGTCTTCATCGGAGGCGAAGTCAAAATGCTGGCGCAGGTGGGTCATCAGCTCGTCCATCTGCTTTTCGCTCAGGTAAGTCGGCGTGCCGCCGCCGAAGTGCAGCTGCTCGATCTGGTTCATGCCGGCAAACAGCTTGCCCTGCATGGCGATTTCCTGTTTCAGATAGCTGAGATAGGTGGCCGCCTTGCTGCGGTCTTTCGTGATGATCTTGTTGCAGGCGCAGTAGTAGCACAGCGTGTCGCAGAACGGCACGTGCACGTACAGCGACAGCGGACGGCGGCCGCCGCGCATGCGCAGCGCGGCCAGCGCTTCGAGAAAATTGCCGTAGCCAAAGTCGGCGTGGAAACGGTCGGCGGTGGGATATGACGTGTAGCGGGGGCCGGACTGGCTCATCTTGCCGATGATGGCCGGGTCGAATTCGACGACGGCGTCCAGGTCGGCGGAAGCACTGCTGAGTAGTGTAGGCATGATGTGTTTCGATTCTTGAGTGGAATGGGCCGCCAGCTCAGGCGGCCAGGCGTTTCAGGCCGGCGCTCTTGCCGGTATTCGCGGCGCCCGCAGCGCCCGATTTGCCGCCAGGCATGGCGACGCGGCGCGGTGGCGGCATCTTGCCGAAATTGAACAGGCTCACGGCCTGCGACAGGCTGGCCGCTTCTTCCGCCAGGCGCGTGGCGGCCGCGGCCGCTTCTTCCACCAGGGCCGCGTTCTGCTGCGTCACCTGGTCCATGTGGGCGATGGCCTGGTTGACCTGGTCGACGCCGATGCTCTGTTCGCGCGAGGCAATCGAGATTTCCTGCATGATGGCCGTTACCTGCTTGACGGAGCTGACCACCTGTTCCATGGTGGCGCCGGCGCGGTTGACCTGCAGCATGCCGGCGCCCACCTTGCCGACGGAAATTTCGATCAGCTGCTTGATGTCCTTCGCCGCCACGGACGAGCGCTGCGCCAGGTTGCGCACCTCGCCCGCCACGACGGCAAAACCCTTGCCCTGCTCGCCCGCGCGGGCCGCTTCCACGGCCGCGTTCAGGGCCAGGATGTTGGTCTGGAAGGCGATGCCTTCGATGAGGCCGATGATGTCGACGATCTTCTTCGACGAGGTGTTGATCTCGTCCATGGTGGTGATCACGTCGGCGACGATTTCGCCGCCCTGCACGGCCACTTTCGAGGCGGCCACGGCCAGCTCGTTCGCCTGCACGGAATTGTCCGCATTCTGTTTCACGGTGGACGAGAATTCCTCGATGCTCGAGGCCGTTTCTTCCAGGCTGGCGGCCTGCGATTCCGTGCGGCCCGACAGGTCCATATTGCCGACGGCGATCTGCTTGGTGGCCACGGCCATGGTTTCCACGTTGATGCGCACGTCGCGGATGGTGGCGATCAGGTTGCTGTTCATCTGCTGCAGGGCGCGCAGCAGCTGGCCCATTTCATCCGTGCTGTCCGTCTCGAAACTGCCCGACAGGTCGCCGGCGGCGATGGCCCGCGCGCCGTTGAGGGCCTTGCCCAGCGGATTGAGCACGGACATGCGCAAGGTGTACCAGAGGAAGACGTTGATCAGGAAGCCGAACAGGGTGGCGCCGAAGATGGCGTAATTGGTGATCTTGCCGCCGCTGGCGAACAGGCTGATGATGCACACCAGCAATTGCAGGCAGTTGACGATGGACGTCGCCGCCCAGATGCGCAGGTTGAGCGACATGTGCGTCAGGCTGTGCAGCAGGTGCGCCAGGCCCGGGCGCACGATCTGCCCGTTCTTGATGACGATCTTGCCGCCTTCCTTGCTGCGGATGGCCGCATACGCTTCCTCGGCTGCCTTCACCTGGTCCTTGTCGGCCTTCACGCGCACGGACATGTAGCCGATGGTCTTGCCCGCTTCGCGGATGGGCGTGACGTTGGCGCGCACCCAGTAGAAGTCGCCGTTCTTGCAGCGGTTCTTGACCAGGCCCGTCCATGGCGTGCCCGCCTGGATTGACGCCCACAGGTCGGCAAATGCCTCGGCCGGCATGTCCGGGTGGCGCACGATGTTCTGCGGCGAACCGAGCAGCTCAGCCTCGCTGAAGCCGCTGACCTGGCTGAAGTACGGATTCACATACACGATATTGCCGTTCATATCCGTTTTCGACACGATGGCCTGGTCGTCCAAGACGAGGACTTCACGGTTAGTCACTGGCAAATTTTGGCGCATGGTCGCGGCTTCCTGATCTGTTAAATGAGTAAGACTTGCACGATTGCAAGAACGGAGATCAGTGTAAGGAGTCGCTTAGGCAAATTTATTGATGTAGATCAAAATCCTCCAGATTGGTCGTGCTTGCACGCATTTAGCGATAGCAATGCGGCATGGTTTTAAAGGTACTGCTTGCCTGCTGCGCTTAATCCACGCCCGCCGTCAGCGGGCGCAGGCTGCCCACGGCATAGCCTTGCGCGTAATCAACACCCAGGTCGCGGATGACGGCCAGGGTGGCCGCGTCTTCCACGTATTCGGCCACGGTTTTCAGGCCCATCACGTGGCCCACTTCATTGATGGCCTTGACCATGGCGCGGTTGATGGCATTCGTGGCGATGTCGCGCACGAAGACGCCGTCGATCTTCAGGTAGTCGACGGGCAGCGCCCGCAGGTAGCCGAACGAGGAAAAGCCGCTGCCGAAGTCGTCGAGCGAGAAGCGGCAGCCCAGCGCCTTGAGCTTGTGCATGAACACCTGCGCCTTGGGCAGGTTGGCGATGACGGCCGTTTCCGTGATTTCAAAGCAGATCTGCTCGGGCGCGATGGCGTAGTGCACGAACTGCCCGGTGATGTAGTCCTGCAAGCCCGTGTCGGCCAGCGACATGCCCGACAGGTTGATCGAATACAGGGCCGGTGCGCGGCGCCGGCTTTCGGCCAGCGCTTCGAGCGGCGCCAGGCTGTCGCGCACGCTCTGGATGTGGTGGCAAACGGCGCGGATCACCCAGCGGTCGATGGACAGCATCATGTCGTAGCGTTCGGCGGCGGGGATGAAGGCGCCGGGCAGGATCAGGTCGCCCTTGCTGTTGCGGATGCGGATCAGCACTTCGTCGTGGTATTCGGGACTGTCGCGCAGGTGCACGATGGGCATGGCATACAGGCGGAAATAGTCGTGCGTGAAGGCTTCGTTCAGGCGCGA
Source organism: Janthinobacterium sp. GW821-FHT03C08 (assembly GCF_059420905.1). Lineage (NCBI taxonomy): Bacteria > Pseudomonadati > Pseudomonadota > Betaproteobacteria > Burkholderiales > Oxalobacteraceae > Janthinobacterium > Janthinobacterium sp. GW821-FHT03C08. Next base: position 258,746 of record NZ_JBWKUP010000009.1, read on the forward strand.
AATCCACAGCATTTCGCCATGCCGCTGCGCCAGCATGACGTCCGATTCCTGGTACACGTGCAGGCGGTTGCGGCCCTGCTCCTTGGCCAGGTAGCACGCCTGGTCGGCCGCGCTCAGCAGCTCGCTCATGGACTTGCTGTCCTGGCTGATTTCCACGATGCCGATGCTCACGCCCAGCTCGAAGCTGCGTTCGTCCCAGGCGAAGCGGAATTCGCGCACGGCCAGGCGCAGCTGCTCGCCGATCAGGCGCGCATGGTCGAGCGGGCAGTGCGGCAGCAGCACGCCCAGTTCGTCGCCGCCCAGGCGCGCCAGGATGTCGCTGTCGCGCATCTGTCCCTGCAGCATCTTCGCCAGCAGCTGCAGCAGCACGTCGCCGGCGGCGTGGCCGCAGGTGTCGTTGATGACCTTGAACTGGTCCAGGTCCAGGTACAGCAGCGCATGCACGTGGCCGTCCTGCTTGGCCGTGTGCAGGGCGCCGGCCACCAGGTGCTCGAATTCGCGCCGGTTGATCAGGCCCGTCAGCGCATCGTGGGTGGCTTGCCACGACAACTGCTGGCTCAGTTTGCGTTCGTGGCTGACGTCGCGGAAGACGACGACGGCGCCGAGGATGTCGCCATCGCGCGACCAGATGGGCGCGGCGGATTCCTCGATGGCGATGCGCCGGCCTTCGCGCGCGACCAGCTGCGTGTGCGTGGACATGCCGATGGCCTGGCGCAGGCGCAGGCATTTGAGGGCCACGTGCTCGGGCGGCTGGCCCGTATGCTCATCGACCAGCGGCAGGGTCTGGAAAATATCGAGGCCCTGCGCCATGTCATTGCTCCAGCCCGTCAACTGCTCGGCCACGCGGTTCAGGTAGCGCGTCTTGCCCTGCGGATCGGTGGTGATGACGCCGTCGCCGATGGAACTGAGCGTCACTTCGGCCAGCTCCTTGCGCTCGGCAATCATCAGCTCGCGCGCCATGTGCTCGGTGATGTCCCAGATGATGCCCAGGGTGCGCTCGGGATGGCCGGCCGCGTCCATGAATACCTGCGCCTTGGCCGCCAGCCAGTGCTCGCTGCCGTCGGGCCAGACGACGCGGTACTGCAGGGCGTAGCCGTCGCGCTGGCGCACGCCCTCCTGCAGCACGGCCACCACCTTGTCGCGGTCCCCGGCATGCACGCAGCCGAGGAAGGCGTGGAAGGGCTGCGTCAGCGCGCGTTCCTCCAGGCCCAGCAGTGCGGCGCCCCTGGCCGACCAGCTGACCGTGCCGTCGAGGACCTGGCCATCGACGATGCGCGAATCCCAGATCGCCATGTGCGCCGCTTCCAATGCCATTTGTAAACGTTTCTGCTGGTCGCTCATTGCCCTTCCCCCGCCCGGATACCACATAGACAGGCGGGCGGCCGCTAGGTTCCCGTTGTCTCGGCCGGGGTGGCGGGTGCGGCGCCGCGCGCCACGTCGCGCACGTTCTTTTGCACGGCCACGGCGGCAAACAGGCTGAGTAAAAAAGCCATGGCATAGAAACCCTTTTCGCTGTTCTGCAGGGTGGCGTTCCACAGGCCCACCGTCAGCAGCAGCAAGGCCAGCAGCACGGAAATCCAGCACAGGCCAAAATAGATCCCCGTCACGGCGATGCCTTCCGCGCGGTCGCGCACGGACTTCTGCAGCGAGATGGCGGCGAACAGGCCATACATGAGGATGGTGAAGTAATAGCCCTTTTCGTTGAGCGCCATGGTGGCGTTCCACAGGCCGGCGAGGTAAGTCAGGATGCCGATCAGCAGGGCAAGCCAGGAAGCGCCGATAAAGGCGCTGCTGGGACGTTGGATGGGGGGTGTCTGCATAGGGGCTCCATGGACGGGCAGGCGCCGCCGGCAGGGCCGGGGCGGCAGGCACGGATGCGCCTGCCGCTCCATCAGACCAGAAAGCTTATTTGCGCGATTTGACCAGGCGCAATAAAGCCGACACGGCCGTGACGCCGGCCAGCACCAGGCCGCCCGCGATGACGCCCGCCACGGCGTTGATCAGGCTGGGCGTGACGGCGGCCAGCACGGGGCCGGCGAGGGCCACGCCGGCCACGGCCTGCTCGGCGTGGTGCAGCATGGCGCTGGCCCACGGCCAGCCGTGCGTGAGGATGCCGCCGCCCACCATGAACATGGCCAGGGTGCCCACCACGGAGAGAAATTTCATCAGCTTCGGCGCCGCCGACACGAGCATGCGGCCAAACGCCCGCACGCCCTGCATCAACGCGCCCGCGCCCTTGCGCGCGGACAGGTAAAAGCCCGCGTCGTCGAGCTTGACGATGCCCGCCACCAGGCCGTACACGCCCACCGTCATGATGATGGCGATGCCGACGACGACGGCCACCTGCTCGGCGAAGGTGGCCGTGGCCACCGTGCCCAGGGCGATGACGATGATTTCCGCCGACAAGATGAAGTCGGTGCGGATGGCGCCCTTGATCTTGTCCTTTTCCAGCGCGACGAGGTCCACCTGCGGGTCGCGCAGGGCCTGCGCCAGCTCGGCCTTGTGGCTGTCGTCCGGGTGCAGGTATTTGTGCGCGAGCTTTTCGAAGCCCTCGAAGCACAGGTAGGCGCCGCCCACCATCAAGAGCGGCGTGATGGCCCACGGCGCGAACGCGCTGATGGCCAGCGCGGCGGGCACGAGGATGGCCTTGTTCTTCAGCGAACCGACGGCGACGGCCCAGACGACGGGCAGTTCGCGCTCGGCGCGCACGCCGGCCACCTGCTGCGCATTCAGGGCCAGGTCGTCGCCCAGCACGCCGGCCGTCTTCTTGGCGGCCACCTTGGTCATCAGGGAAACGTCATCGAGGATGCTGGCGATGTCGTCGAGCAGGGCCAGCAGGCTGGAGCCGGCCATCTCAGCGCGCTCCCGCAGTGGTGGCAGGGAATGGCGAAGCGAGTAAAGTGTTGTTTTTCATGATGTTATTCTTGGTTGTACGGCAAGGAAAAGCGCAGCTCAGGCATGCATGCGATCTTACCCCAGGGATGGCCGGCAAGGCCGCACGGGCCGGGTTAAAATTGCTTCTCGTCACCATTTTCGGAAACCGCATGCATTTCGCCACCTGGATCGCCTTTGTCTTCGCCGCTTCCATCATCGCCGTCTCGCCCGGTTCGGGCGCCGTGCTGTCGATGTCGCACGGCCTGTCCTACGGCGTCAGAAAGGCCAGCGGCACCATCCTCGGCCTGCAGCTGGGGCTGCTGGTCGTGCTGGGCATCGCCGGTGCCGGCGTGGGTTCCCTGCTGCTCGCTTCCGAAGTGGCGTTCAACATCGTCAAGACGGTGGGCGCGCTGTACCTGATCTACCTGGGCCTGTCGCAATGGCGCGCCAGGGTGTCGGTGGCGGGCGACCTGCATGCGGCGGCCGTGCTGCCATCCCTGCGCCGGCGCGTGCTGACGGGATTCCTGACGAATGTGACGAATCCGAAGGGCATCATTTTCATGGTGGCGGTATTGCCGCAGTTCATCAGTCCCACGGCGCCCCTGCTGCCGCAGCTGCTGATCCTGGCTGTGACCATGTGCACCATCGACTTGCTCGTCATGCATGGCTACGCCTTCCTGGCCTCGTCCATGCAGCGTTTTTTCCGCGATGCCCGCGCCGTGAAAAAGCAGAACCGCTTCTTCGGCGGCCTGCTGATGGCCGTCGGCACGGCCCTGTTCTTCGTCAAGCGCGGCAGCCACGCTGCCAGTTGAGCCTGCCTTCGGGCGGGAACTGTTGCATCTTATCCGAATTGCAAACATTTGTAAGCCTGCTTGTGGCGCGGCCGTGATCGCGCTGTAATGGGCTACCGTTCTCCCCTTGTCCTGCCTGGAGCGCTGCCATGCGTCCGACCCTGTCTTTCCCCCTGTTGAACACCGTCTGTGCCGTGCTGCTGGCGTCGGCATGCTCCTTCGCCCTGGCGCAGGACCCGCCTTCCCGCGTGGGCCGCATCTCCACCGTCGAAGGACAGGTGCTGGTGCGCGCCGGCGATGGCGAGGCGCAAAACGCCCTGCTGAACTGGCCCGTCACGACGGATAACCGCCTGACCACCCTGCGCGGCGCGCTGGCCGAGTTTCGCGTGGGCGGCGCCGCCGTGCGCCTCGACGGCGATTCCGAGCTGGAAGTGAGCGAACTCGATGACGACCGCTTGCGCCTGCACCTCGGCTATGGCAGCGTCAGCGTGCGCGTGCGCAGCCCGGACGCGCTGCGCGGCCTGGAACTGACCACCGCCCAGGCCCGCGTGACCCTGACGCAGCCGGGCTGGGTGCGCATCGATGCGGGGCGCCAGCCCGATACCAGCGTCGTCAGCGTGCTCGAAGGCGTGGCCGACGTGGATGGCGCGACGGCCAGCGTCACCTTGCGCGCTGGCAAGCGCGCCGAACTGACGGACGAGGAAGTGCGCACGGGCAGCCTGCAGAGGATTGCCTTCGACGACTGGCCCGAAGCCTTGCCCGTCGCCACGCCGGCCTTGCGCTATGTCACGGACGATACGACCGGCTATGAAGAGCTGGACCGCTACGGCGCCTGGCAGGAGGATGCGGAATATGGTCCCCTGTGGCTGCCCAGCGCCGTGCCGCCGGGCTGGGCACCGTACAGCGACGGGCGCTGGACGTGGATCGCGCCGTGGGGCTGGACCTGGGTCGACAATGCACCGTGGGGCTATGCGCCGTCGCATTACGGCCGCTGGGTGCTGCGCGGCCAGCGCTGGGGCTGGGCGCCGGGACGCGAACGCGTGCGCGCAGCGTGGGCGCCGGCCCTGGTGGGCTGGGTCGGCGGCAACGGGCTGCAGCATGGTCCGCATCCGGGACCGCGCCCGGGCGTGGGCTGGTTCCCCCTCTCGCCGCATGACCGCTACGTGCCCGGCTACCGCGCCAGCAGCGATTACGAGCGCCGCATCAACCGCTACGCGGACGGGCGCCGGCCGGTGGCGGGCGAAGCGGAACGCCGCAATGGCATGAGCATGTTGCCCGGCGAGCGTTTTGGCGGCCAGCGCACGGTCGACGTGCCGCGCCGCAACCGCACCACCATGCCGCCGCCCGTCATGCAAAGTTTGCCCTTGAGCACGGCGCCGCCGCCGGCTTCCAGCTGGCAGCGTCCCGCCGCCGTGCCGCGTGCGGATAATGCACCCCGCCGCGACTGGGTCAACCGCCCCGGGCGCCTGCAGACGGACGATGGCCAGACGTCGCGCCCGCCCATGCCGCAGCGGCCGTCCCTGCCAGTCTCGCCGCCGCAGCCGCCCGTGCCGGCCCAGCCCGTGATGCCGGCCATGCCCGCCTTGCCGCCCGTGCAGGACCACGTGGGGCGCCAGCCCGGGTGGCGGGGCGAAGAGCGGGCGCGCGACGAGCGTCCCCGCGCCGAACGGCCGCCGCAGGAAAGGCCGTTCCAGGAGCGGGCGCCACAGGAACGGCCAGCGCAGCGCCCGTTCATGGAGCGCGAGCGCGCGGCCGAGGCGCCGCGCCAGGAGCGCGAGCATGGCCCGCGCCGCGAGATGCCGCAGCCGGCAGCACCGGCCCCGGCGCCGGCAGCGGTGCCGAGGCCGGCCCCGCCACCGCCGGCGGCCCGCCCCGCCCAGGAGGCGCGCAGTGCCGAGCGCGCCAACCCGCCGCGCGAGCGCAACAACGAGCGCAATAATGAACGGGGCAACCCCGGCCGAAACGGCCGGCCGCAGGAAGCGGAGCGCTGACGGCCGCCGCCGGCGCGCCTGGTCGCGCCAGGAGGGCGTTCAGGCCGCGAAAACGGCAGCTCATCGCATGCCGGAGGAAAAGGGGCGCCGTTCTGTCTACAGTAGGCAGTGCGGAAGAGCGCAATCCCTTGCGGCGCGACAGCACCGATTTTTCCGGCTATTTTGTGCAAACGAAATAGTTTTCGCCAGCTTGCAAAGCTGGCTTTTTTTTTGCCCCGCCGCCGGCGCCATGGCACGGGGCGCATGCGCCCGCAAAGTTGGCTACAATACGCTTTTATGCAGCCGCCGCGCGATGTATGCTGCGCCGCCTGTCCTGACCGGCACTGATTGGATTCCCCATGCAAACCACCCCTCCCAGCGAACACATCATTCCTCCCAGCGAATCGCTGATCGAATATCCGAGCGACTTTCCCATCAAGATCATGGGTCCGACGCATGTCGATTTCGCCCCGACCATGCTGGAACTGGTCATCAGCCACGATCCCACCTTCCACGCGGGCCGCATGGAAGAGCGTCCATCGGGCAAGGGTAACTACACGGGCCTGACCGTCACCGTGCGCGCCATCAGCCGCGAACAGCTCGACGCCCTGTACACGGCGCTGTCGGGCCATCCGATGGTGAAGATCGTCATGTAAGCATGGCCGCCGCCGCGCTGGCCCGCTTCCTCGTGAGCAGCCAGACGGCGGCAAAGGCGGCGCTGGCCGCCGCCGTCACCCACAGCAAGGGTCTTTCCGTGCCGTCCGTGATGGCGGCAAGCAGCGCGCCGCAGGCGGCAGTAATCGCCATCTGCACGAAGAAGAACAGGCCCGAGGCGCTGCCCGCCTGGGCGCCATACGGCTGCAGCACGGCCAGCTGGCAGGCTGGAATGGCCATGCCCACCGACACCATCACCAGCAGCATGGGCGCCACCAGCGACGCCACGTGCTGCGGCGCCAAGCTGCCTGCCAGCAACAGGCTGGCCGCCCCCGCCACGTTCAGGCCCACCGCCACGCCCAGCATGCGGTCGGCGCCCAGGCGCGGTCCCAGCGCGCGGAACAGGCTCGACCCCCCGATATAGCCGCTGACCGTCAGTGCGAACACCAGCGCATACGCGCCCGGCGACAGATGCATGCCCCTTTGCAACAGCACGGACGATTCCGCGATGAAGGGGAAATACGTGCAGTACACGCAGCCGATAGCCAGCGCATAGCGCAAAAAATAGGCATCGCCCAGCAGGCGGCGGTACAGCGCCAGGGTGTTACTTTGCGGCACGGTGCTGGCGGGCCGGGTTTCCGGCACGTAGGCGGCGATCAGCCACAGCGACAGCGTGCCGAGCAGGCACAGCACCCCGAACACGGCGCGCCAGCCGAAGGCCGCATCGAGCACGCTGCCGGCCATCGGCGCGAGGATGGGCGACAGGCCCATCATCATCGAGATGCGCCCCAGCATGCGCGCCTGCGTGGCAGGATCGAAGCGGTCGCGCACCATGACCCGGCCGATGATGGTGCCGCTGCAGCCGCCGAAGGCCTGCAGCAGGCGCGCGGCGATCAGCACGTGCACGTCCGTGGCCACCGTGCAGGCGATGCTGGCGAGCACAAAAATGCCCGTGCCGGCCAGCAGCACGGGGCGGCGCCCCCAGCGGTCGGCCAGGGGACCGCAGGCCAGCATCGAGGCGGCCGAGCCGGCCATGAACAGGCTCAGGGTCAGCTGCAATTGCGCGTCGCTGGCCCGCAGGGCATCGGCCATGGCGGGCAGCGAAGGCAGATAGATGTCGATGCTGATGCGCGACAGGCAGACCAGCAGCAGCACGATGCCGCCCCAGGCCCACAGGGGGAGGGATGTATTTTTAATCATGTTTTTCACGCCAACGGCAAGGGGGCGCCCGATTGGCGCACCAGAACGGTGAGAGTAAAATGGTTGTGGTGTAATGCGAAGTGCCAGTCATCAGAAATTTCATTGGACCACTTGGACGAACTTCATCATGCCGCGAGGAAAATCACCGCTAGCGCTGGACTTGCCCCGCCCGACCAGCTGGCTCGACAAGGCCGGCGTCAGCAAGCAGGACGGCGCCTATGAGGCGCTGCGCTCGGCCATCCTGACGAAGGTGCTGCCGGCGGGCAGCCGCTTGCCGTCCAGCCGCACCCTGGCGGAACGGTGGGAGTTGTCGCGCGGCACCATCGAAACCGTCTTCGACCGCCTGCATGCGGAAGCGTACGTGACGCGCGTGCCCGGCTCCGGCACGCGCGTGTGCGCCGTCGTGCCGGAACGCTTCCTTATGGCCGGTTTTGGCGAGGATGGCCCTGCCGCCCTGTCCGCCATGCCGGCGCCCGCCTCTTCCCTGGTCCCCGACACGGGCGTGCGCGATGGCTTGCCGTTCGTGGCCCGCCGCGCCGACGCCAGCCTGTTTTCCCTGGCTGCCTGGTCGAAATGCGCCGCGCGGGCGCTGGCCGCCGCCACGCCGGAGCAGCTGTGCAGCGCCGACCCGGCCGGCCAGCCCCCGCTGCGCCAGCAGATCGCCGATTACCTGGGCAAGTACCGCGGCATCCGCTGCGACCCGCAGGACATCGTCGTCACCACCGGCATCCGCCATGCGCTCGACTTGCTGGCGCGCAGCATCGTGCGCGATGGCGACAAGGTGTGCCTGGAAGACCCCGGCTACCCGGCCGCGCGCGCCCTGTTCACCCTGGCCGGCGGCGTGCCCGTGGACATCCCCGTCGACGCCGAGGGCATCGACAGCGCCGTCCTGCGCCTGCACCCCGACGCCAGCCTGGCCTACGTGACGCCGGCGCATCAGTCGCCGCTGGGCGTGACCATGTCCGTCACGCGCCGCCTGGCCCTGCTGGAATGGGCGAATGACCACGGCGCCTGGGTGGTGGAAGACGATTACGACAGCGAATTCAATTACCAGAGCGCGCCGCTGGCGGCCCTGAAGGCGCTGGACCAGTACCAGCGCGTGATTTACTGCGGCAGCTTCAACAAGACCCTGTTCGCGGGCCTGCGCGTGGGCTTCATGGTCTTGCCGCCCGCCTTGCGCCCGCAGCTGCTGCGCACCCTGCAATTGACGGGGCGTTCCGTGGGCGTCACGGAGCAGCTGGCGCTGGCCGCCTGGATGGAGGAAGGCGCCTTCGTGCGCCATTTGCGCCAGGCGCGCCTGGCCTACAAGGAGCGGCGCGACCTGCTGCTGGCCTGCCTGGAACAGACGGCGCCCGGGCGTTACACGATTTCCGGCCAGCAGGCGGGCTTCCATTGCGTGCTGTGGCTGCCGCCGGACAGCGACGAGCGGGCGTTTTGCGCGCGCGCGGCGCAGGTCGGGCTGGCGCTGCAGCCGCTGGGCGACTTTTGCCATGGCGCAAAGTTGGCGCCGGCCGTGCTGCTGGGCTATACGGCCCTGAGCCTGGCCCAGGTGCGCCACGCTGCACAAAAATTGGGCAGCTTGCTGCTGCCTCCCGGCAACGACCCGGCACTCCCGGCTGAATGAATTGGCGGCCTGGCTTATAATCACGGCTTCGCCGCAGCGTCCGCAGGGCGCCGGCAGCTGATTACAGAATCTGTCATGACCACCACCCGAACCGAAGCGGCGCTGATCCGCGAGCTGGGCCGCGTCGATTACGAGCCGACCTTTGCCGCCATGCGGGCGTTTACCGACGCGCGCACGACGGACACGCGCGACGAATTGTGGATCGTCGAGCATCCGCCCGTGTTTACCCTGGGCCTGGCGGCCGACCGCGGCCATCTGCTGGCGGGCGCCGACGCGATCCCCGTGGTGCAGACGGACCGCGGCGGCGAAGTCACCTTCCACGGCCCCGGCCAGGTGGTGATTTACCTGCTGATGGACTTGCGCCGCAATAAGCCGGGCGGCAAGCTGTATGCGCGCCAGTTCGTGCATAAAATCGAGCAAGCCATCATCAACGTGCTGGCGGCGTATAATCTCGCAGGCGAGCGCATCGATGGCGCGCCCGGCATCTATATCGCCGGCGGGCCAGACAAGGGTGCGAAGATCGCCGCGCTGGGACTGAAAGTGCGCGGCAATGGCTGCACCTACCATGGCGTATCGCTCAACGTGGCGATGGACCTGGCGCCGTTTTCCTGGATTAATCCCTGCGGTTATTCCGGCCTGAAGACGGTGGACATGCGCAGCATGGGCGTATCGGCGCCGCTGGCCGAAGTGCAGCGGGCCCTGGCCCATGAATTGACCGTATTACTCGATGTAACCGAGGTAAACAGCGCCGCAGGCGCGCCTCAGGCAGCGGATGCCTGAGCAAACAAACCAAACTACGCCCGTCAAGGGCTTGCAGCCATGACTTCTGAGACCATTTCCAGCACCGCCCCCGCCGCGACCGCCGCTCCCGCGTACAACCCGAGCGAAAAGCAAAAAGGCGCCAGCAAGACGTCGCGCATCCCGATCAAGATCGTCCCGATCGAACAGATCGAGCGCCTGAAAAAGCCGGACTGGATCCGCGTCAAGGCCGCCTCGGCATCCACGCGTTTCTATGAAATCAAGGATATCCTGCGCGAAAACAAGCTCGTCACCGTGTGCGAGGAAGCCAGCTGCCCGAACATCGGCGAATGCTTCGGCAAGGGCACGGCCACCTTCATGATCATGGGCGACAAGTGCACGCGCCGCTGCCCGTTCTGCGACGTGGGCCATGGCCGTCCCGACCCGCTGGACAAGGACGAGCCGTCCAACCTGTCGAAAACCATCGCCAAGCTGCGCCTGAACTACGTTGTCATCACCTCCGTCGACCGCGATGACTTGCGCGACGGCGGCGCCGGCCATTTCGTCGAGTGCATCCAGCAAACGCGCGCCCTGTCGCCGAACACCCGCATCGAAGTGCTGGTGCCCGACTTCCGCGGCCGCCTGGAAAAAGCGTTGAACCTGTTCAAGGATGGCTTGCCTGACGTCATGAATCACAACCTGGAAACGGCGCCGCGCCTGTACAAGGAAGCCCGTCCCGGTTCCGACTACATGCATTCCTTGAAACTGCTGAAAGACTTCAAGGCCATGTACCCGGACGTGAAGACCAAGTCCGGCATCATGGTGGGCCTGGGCGAGACGGACGAGGAAATCCTGCAAGTGATGCGCGACATGCGCGAGCACGACATCGACATGCTGACCATCGGCCAGTACCTGGCGCCGTCGAACAGCCACCTGCCCGTGCGCCGCTACGTGCACCCGGACGTCTTCAAAATGTTCGAAGAGGAAGCGTACAAAATGGGCTTCACCCACGCCGCCGTGGGCGCCATGGTGCGCAGCTCGTACCACGCGGATGAACAGGCGCACAGCGCCGGCGTGGAATCGGCGCTGAATTTCTAGGCACCTTGCGCCACATCAAAAACCGTCCGCTTCAGCCGGGCGGTTTTTTTTGCCTGATTGAGGCGATGTACAACATCCTGTACAATTACTGGCATGTACTTTCAAGGGAGCGGTGGCACGGCATGAATATCCTGACTTTCAGCGAGGCGCGCGCGGGCCTGAAAAGCGTGATGGATGACGTCTGCAACGACCACACGCCCACCGTGATCACGCGCGTGAATGGCGAACACGTGGTGATGCTGTCCTTGTCGGACTACAACAGCATCGAGGAAACCCTGTATTTGCTGGGCACGGCAAAGAATGCCAGCCGCCTGATGGCGTCCGTGGCGCAGATCAGGGCGGGCAAGGCGCAGCCACGCGCATTGGCGCGGCATGAAAAACCGGAAGACTGACAACAAGCGGCAGGCGCGCGCCGCCGTGCTGGCCTGGACCGATCATGCCTGGGAAGATTATTTGTTCTGGCAAGAGAGCGATCTGAAAATCCTGCAAAAAATCAACGACTTGCTCGATGCATGCCTGGCCGACCCGTTCAAGGGCACGGGCAAGCCGGAACCGCTGAAGGGCGATCTGACGGGTTTCTGGTCGCGCCGCATCGACCGCCAGCACCGGCTCGTGTATTTGCCCGACGCGGGCTGTATCTATGTGGCGGCCTGCCGTTATCACTATGACGACAAATAGGCATTGCCCAGCCGTACCGTAACGCGGTACCGGACGTGACGCGGCTATACTGATCAATGATGTTTTAAAAACATGCTTGACGGGGGAGCCATGGACGTACGCATCGACGCATCGTGGAAAGCGCGGCTGGAGGGCGAGTTTGCCCAGCCCTACTGGGAACGCCTGGCCGCCTTCGTGAAGGAAGAGTACGCGGCGGGGCCGTGCTGTCCTCCCGGAAAGTACATTTTCCGCGCCTTCGACCTGACGCCGTTCGGGCAAGTCAAAGTCGTGATCCTGGGGCAAGACCCGTATCACACGCCGGGCGCCGCCATGGGGCTGTGCTTTTCGATTCCCGAAGGCGCGCCGCCGCAGCCCAGCCTGCAGAACATCTTCAAGGAGCTCGCCACGGATGTGGGCATCGAGCGCGCACGCACGGATTTGTCCGACTGGGCACGACAAGGGGTGTTCCTGCTCAACAGCGTGCTGACGGTGCGCGCCGGGGCGGCCGGTTCGCACGCGGCCAAGGGCTGGGAAAAGCTGACGGACAGCGCGATCCGCCACCTGTCGGCCGAGCGCGAGCATCTGGTGTTCATCCTGTGGGGCGGCTACGCGCAAGCCAAGCGCACCCTGATCGACCCGGGCAAGCACCTGGTGCTGGCGGCGCCCCACCCTTCTCCCTTGTCTGCCAGCAAAGGTTTCTTTGGCAGCAAGCCGTTCAGCCAGGCGAATGCCTACCTGCAGGCGCACGGCCAGGCGCCCATCGCCTGGGGCGATACCTGATACATGACGGCAACCGACAGCGGCAGGCGTTGCTCCCTGCCGCTGTCTTCGCGCGACTTACAACACCTGGACAGAACTGTAGCGAGCGGATGTGCGGCGTGGCCGAGAAGCGCAGCTGTGCTTTGGCACAGTGAGCATCGGAGGCCGCGCCCCACGCCGCGCAGTAGCTACTGTCAGGTGTTAAAAACTGGTGGACAGGCCGGCGTAGAAGCTGCGGCGGGCGCCGTACTGCGGCGCGCCCACGCCCACGCCGGAACCGTCGCGCAGCAGGTAGGATTTGTCGAACAGGTTGATCAGGGCCAGCCGTCCTTCCACCTTGCCCACGGGCGTGTTCTTCCACGTGTGCGTGAGCGCCGCGTTGACGGTGAAATAGCCGGGCAGATGGCCGGAATTCGGTGCGCCGCCCTCCGGAGTCATGCGCAAGCCGCTGCCATAGAGGAAGTCAGTGCTCACTTGCGAATCGCCAAAATGGTAGTGGCCGCCACCGGACAGCGTGTATTTCTGGTCATGATCGAGGTAGACATAGTTCTTGCTGATGTAGTTCAACTCATCGGCGCCAAACAGGGCCTGGCCCGAATTGATGTTGCGCCCCTGCGCCTTTTGCGTGCTGGCGTTGAGGAACAGGCCCCAGTTTTTCTCGCTGTAGATGGCCGACAGTTCCAGGCCCTTGGCGTAGCCGTCCGCATAGTTGAACGGGGTCAGGATCAGCGCCTGGCCGAACTGGCCTTCGTCCAGCAAGTTATTAATTTTTTTATAATATGCATCCGCCGTCACGGTCAGCTTCGGCGTGACCTGGTGGCTGATGCCCACGTCATAGTAGTGCGTGCGCTCGGACTTGACGTTGTCGGACTGGCCGATTTCCGGCGCATTCGTCGTGTTCGCGTACAGGTCGATGCTGGCTTGCGCGGCCAGTTCCTGCGGCGGCGGCGTGAAGTAGCGCGAATAGCCCGCGTGCAGGGCCGTGCCCGGTGCGACCTGGTAAGCCAGATTGACGCGCGGGCTCCATTGCTGCTCGTTCGTATAGGCGGACACCTTGTCGAAACGGGCGCCATAGTTCAGGGTCAATGGCTTGCTGATGTGCCATTCATCCTGCAGGTAAACACTGGCCAGGGTGCCCGTCTTGCCGCTGTTGTCCAAGATGCTGACCGGTGTGGTGGCGCTTTGCGCCCCGTCAATACTTGGGAAGACGGCCACCGTGTTGTCGCTCGTCGTCTTCTGGCGCGTGTAGGCCAGGCCGGCGCGCACCGTGTGGTCCTGGTGCAGCTTGTAGCTGATGTCGAATTGAAAGCCGGACGCGCTGTTCGCGCGGCGCGAGTCAGAAGCGACGCCGTTGTAGATCAGGTCGCCGATGGGATCGGGCGTGAAATGCAGTTCCGAGTACTGGTGGAAGGCGGACACCTGGTAATTGACGTCGCCCAGGCTCTTCTGCAGCGACAGCACGAGGAAGCGGTTCACTTCGCGCTGGTTTTCATCGAGCTGCGACGAAGGCAGGCTGGACGTGCCCGCCTGCGCATCGCTGTGGCCGGCCAGCGAGAAGGCGGGCGCCTGGTCCGGGTTGTTCGGGATCTGGAAGCGGCCGTTATACGTGCCGAACATGGCGCCCAGGCGCGTGTTGTCATCGAGGAAATACGACAGGCTGCCGAACGATTTGTTCTGGCGCGTCTTGTCGTGCAGGGCGCTGCGCGTGTCCTGCGGGTTTTCCACGCCCAGCGCATTGCCCAGGTAGCTGCCGGACAGGTAGTAATTGAACTTGCCCACGCTGCCGAAAAATTCGGCACTCGGTTCCACATGGTCGTGGCTGCCGACGAGGATGCCGATGCGGCCGCCCGGTGTCATGCCGCCCTCTTTCGTTTCGATGTCGACGATGCCGGCCGTGCGCAGGCCGAACTGGGCTGGCAAGGCGCCCGTCATGAAATCCGTCTTGTCGATCAATCGCGTGTCGATGGACTGGCCGAAGCCGCTGATGCTCTCCGGCAACTGCACGCCATTGATGCGGTATTGAACGTTGGCATGGTCGTCGCGCACGTGCAGGGCGCCGGAACCCTTCGAATCCTGCGACACGCCCGGCAGGCGCAGCAGCACTTCATTGAATGGCGTGTTGTCGCCCTGGCCCAGCATGTCGACCATGTGGCTGTCGATGCTGTAGATGGTGGTGCCGACTTTCGGCGATAGCTCGATGCGCGCGCTTTTCAGGTGGGCGGAGGTGACTTCCACCCTTTGCATTTCCTGCGGCGCGGCGTCGGTGCCGGCGGCAGCGGGGCTGGCATCGGCAGGGTCGGCGGCATGGGCGGACACGGTAAACAGGCTGGCAAGGGCGAGCGACAGCGCGCTCAGACGGGGAGTGTGTTGCATGATAAACCTCAAGAATAGTCAACGCCAGGCGGCCCGGCGCGCATGCGGAGAACGCGGCGCGCGGCAGTGCAGCCTGAAAAAGGAAAAACGGCGTGGGAACTACAGCGAGGCGGCAGGCGGGCCGCGCACGGGCGGCAGGACGAGGATGGCGACGGGTGCCAGGGTAGCGGGCGCGAGGGCCAGCAGGCGGTACGGCAGTAACTGGGCCGGTGGCTCGGCGATGGCCGGCGGCACGGCGATGTCGGCCACCTTGTCGATGACGGTGGCGCATAGCGCGCACTCTTCCGCGTCGAGGGTCGTCTTGTGCAGGTGCGAGGCGGCCGTCGACAGCAGGAACACGAGGGCCAGCGCACTGAACAGTGCCACGCACAACTGCCACGGCGTGCGCGGGAGGGCGGACACCGGGTGGTGGGCAGGCTTGCCGTAAGGCTTGCGGGTGGGCTGGCGGGAAGACATGGGCGCATAGTAGCAAGAAAATCGCCCCGTTGTCAGCGCTTGTTGCAATTGATTTGCGCTATGCAGGCCGGGCAGGAGGCCAGTTGATAATGATTTTCACTCCCTCTCTTTCATGCTATCGTTCCGCAGCCCAAAATTCCCAGAGCCTCCCTTCATGTCCAAGCGCCCGATCCAATGGTTGTTAGCCAAGCTGCACCTGTACGTGGGGCTGTGGTTCGGCGCCCTGTTTGTCCTGCTGGGCTTGACGGGTTCCGCCATCGCCTGGATGCCGGAACTCGACGCTTATCTGAATCCCAACTTGTTGCAGGCCAGCATGCCCGCGCCGGGCCAGGTGTTCCAGGTGACGCCGCGCACGCTGCAGGCGGTGGTGGACCAGCTCGCGGCCGACCCCGCCTACGGCAAGCCGAGCCAGCTCAATCCGCCCGCCGATGCGCGCGACGTGTACGTGGCTTCGTACCGCCAGGCCGGCAAACCTTCTGCCTTCAGCCAGGCCATCGTGCGCCAGGTGATGGTCGACCCCTACACTTTGCAAGTCAAAGGCGAGCGCGACTGGGGGCGCTTCGGCCTCACGCGCCCATTGCTGATGTCGGGCATGTTTCATTTGCACCGCTATTTATTGTCCGGCGACGCGGGCAAGACCATCACGGGGATTTCCGGCGTGGCCCTGCTGCTGATGGCCCTGAGCGGCATCTACCTGTGGTGGCCGCGCCTGCAGTGGGCGGCGATCAAGCGCGCCCTGACCGTGTCGCATGGCGGTTCCTGGCCCCGTTTTAATTACACGTTTCACAAGGCGGCGGGCTTCCTGGCCGCGCCCGTGCTGGCCGTGCTCGCCTTTTCCGGCATCTATTTCAATTTGCCGCAGCTGATCGTGCCCCTGGTGGAGCTCGTGTCGACGGTGCCGGACACGGCAAAACTCAAGAATGTGCAGCAGGATGGTGCCGTGCTCGATGCGGGCCAGGCCATGGCCGCCGCGCAGCAGCTGTATCCGCAGGCGCGCGTGTCGCGCATCGTGCTGCCGGCCAAAAAGGACCAGCCATACGACGTGCGCGTGCGCCAGCCCGGCGAAATCGCCGAGGGCGACGGCGCGACGCGCATCACCCTGGACGCGCGCAGCGGCCAGGCCCTGCGCATCCGCGACCCGCTGACGGCGCCGTATGGCGAGCGCTTCCTGGGCTGGCAATTTCCCCTGCACTCGGGTCAGGCCTTCGGCGCGGCCGGGCGCGCCTTCATTACGCTGTTTGGCCTGATGCCCTTGCTGTTCCTGCTGACGGGGACCCTGGTGTGGTGGAAACGGCGGCGCGGCAAAAAATAGCTGCGCTCAAACCGTTGCCGGAAAAATTGCTATCATCATAGTAGTTTCCGGCAGCCTTTCCGCTGTCCGGCATCACCACGACAACAAGGAAAAGCAGAGACCATGAGCCATCCCGAGATCACCGTAGCAATGTTGAATGAACGCGGCACGGGCCGCCTGCCCGGCCACCTGGGCATCGTCATCACGCAAGTGGGCGATGGCCAGCTGACGGCGGAAATGCCCGTGCTGCCGCACCTGCTGGCGCCGAACGGCTATCTGCACGCGGGCAGCGTCGTGACCCTGGCCGACACGGCTTCCGGCTACGGCTGCATCGCCAACCTGCCCGAGGGCGCGGTGAACTTCACCACCATCGAGCTGAAATCGAACCACCTGGGCACGGCCCGCGACGGCACCATCACCTGCACGGCCAAGGTCGAACACAAGGGCCGCAACACGCAAGTGTGGGATGCCGTGGTAAAAAGCAAGGAAACGGGCAAGACGATCGCCCTGTTCCGCTGCACGCAGATGATTCTGTATCCGAAATAAGCCGGTAGGTCGGGTTAGCAGCAGCGCTGCGTAACCCGACATTTCCTTATAGCCTGACCCAGTTACCTTTATACAAGATTGGTCCCGTCGGTCCGTCCGGATTCGGCGAACCGCCTTTCGGCTCCAGGGTAACGGCCAGCAGGGCCACGTCGCTGCCGATGGCGCGTTGCGACAGTGCCAGTTTCACGCTGCCCTTGCCGGCCAGCAAGCCCAGGGAACGGGGGTTGCCGCTCTTCGGCACGGCCCACAGTTCCAGGTCGCGATCGGCAGGCACGGGCGCGTTGCCCACCATGCGCACCTCGAGGGCGCCGTGGCGGCTGTCGGCCGTCAACAGCAATGCCGTTTGCGCTTTCTCGTCCGTCAGGCTGGCCACATAGCTGATCTGCGGCGCGTCGAGCACGCGCGTGGCCACGACGATCACCAGCAGGGCGGCGATGGCGCTCGAGGCCATGCCCAGGCCACGCCAGAACGACAGCGCATCGCGCCACCAGGCCCAGCCGCCCTGCGGCTTCAGGTGCAGGCGCTGCTCGATCTGCTGCCACACGCGCTTGGGCGGCGCCACGGGCGTGGCGAATTCGGCCATCGGTTCCAGGCGCTGGCGCCATTCGGCCGTGATATTGCGCAAATCGGCGTCGTTGTGCAGCCAGCCTTCGAAACGCCGCCGCGCGCCCCCTTTCAGGGTGCCCAGCACGTATTCGGACGCCAGTTTCTGGCGCAGCACGTCATTGCCGCGGATATTCATGATGCCTCCCGTTTCGCCAGGCACGTGCGCAGCCGTTCCAGGCTGCGACGTATCCAGGTCTTCACGGTGCCGATCGGCAGCGACATCTGCTGCGCCACTTCACTGTGCGACAGGTCGTGATAAAACGCCAGGGCGACCACCTGCCGGTGCAGCCCTTCCAGGGCCGACATGCAAAACGCCAGCGCCTTGGCATCGCCGCTTAGCTGCAGCGATTCGATCGGCGTGGCCTGGGGGTCTCGGAGTGCATTCATGACTTCGCTATCAAACTGGTCGGCATCGATTTCCACGGTATCGTCGCTGCGCCGCAGCACATCGAATGCCTTGTTGCGCACGATGGTGGCCATCCAGGTCATCGGCGCTGCCAGATGGCTCTGGTAAGCGGCGGCGTTGTTCCAGATGGCGACGAAACCCTCTTGCAAGGCTTCTTCAGCGAGCTCTTGCTTATGCAATATACGCAGCGCGAAGCCAAACAGTTTCGATGAAGTGCAGTTATATAGCTGGCGGAACGCCGTGGCGTCCTTGTTGGCGGCGGCAAGCAGCCAGGTCTTGAGTTGTTGCGGGTCGGGCGGTTGGGCGGCTAGGGACACGGCTGGCCTTCACAAGGTGAGTGGGATCACGCAAGGGAAGGTTATAACGGTTTGGCAACACTTGGCAACAGGGTTTTGTGCCGTGTTCTCCCCGCCTTCAACGCCTCACAGAAGCGTAGCGAGCGAAAGTGAGTTGCGGCAGAGAAGCGGAACTGTGCTTGAGCACAGTGAGCATCGCAGGCTGCAAATCGCGACGCGCAGTATTACGTGAGACGTTTAGCCGGCGATGGCCGTTTCCAGCAATTTGTGCAGTTCGGCAAATTCCGGCTTGCCCACGTAGCGCTTGAGGATCTTGCCCTGCTTGTCGAGCACGAAGGTGGTGGGCGTGAGGGCCACGTCGCCGTAGGCCTTGGCCGCCTCGCCCGTCACGTCGAGCGCCACCTTGAACGGCAGCTGGCGCGTTTCGGCAAAGTTCAACACGTAGTTGGCCGGGTCATACTTCATGGCCACGGCGACGAATTCCAGGCCCTGTCCCTTGTACTTGTTGTAGGTATCGACCATTTCCGGCATTTCCGCCACGCAGGTGGTGCACGAGGTGGCCCAGAAATTGACCATCACCACCTTGCCGCGCAGGCTCGCCGAGCTGATCTTTTCGCCATGGATGCCGTGGAAGGTCACGTCCGGCGCGCTCTGCTTGTCATTCAGCGACAGGTAGCCGGCCGCTGCCACGCCCGCCACGAAGACGGCGATGAGGGCGGGCTTGACCCAGGACTTGCTGGCGGATGGCGAAGTTGACATGGCGAAGTTGAATTAATTCACTTGAAAAGCGCGGCGATACTGCCACGATGAGGCTATTGTAGCCGTATCGTGGCAACCTTGCTGTAGGTCAAACGGCGGAGGCGCTTACTGCTGCACCGTGTCGCTGACGGTGCTCGTCGTGCGCTGTTGCGGCGGGTCCGGCTGCAGCTGCTTGAGTTCCGCTTCCGAGATGTAGTCGAACAGCTTGACCACTTTCTGCACGCCGCTCACGCCGCGCGCCACGTCGGAGGCGACCGTGCCTTCGCGCTGGGTGACCCTGCCCATCAGGAAGACGGTGCCGTTTTCCGTGACCACCTTGAACGAGGCGGCCGAGATGGTTTTCATGTCCACCAGGCTGGCCTTGACCTTGGCCGTGATCAGCGCGTCGTTCGAGCGCGAGGTGTAGCTCGCGGGGCCGGCGATGATCAGTTCATTCGCCACCGATTCCACGCCTTCGATATTGCGCACTTCGCGCTCGACGGCATTTTTCATCGCCTCATCGCGCACTTCGCCCGTCAGCAGGACGCGGCGGTTGAAGCTGGTGACGTTCACGTGGCCGATGTCGCCCACGATGGAGGGGATGCGTGATTCGCCTTTCAGGGCGATCGACTTGTCTTCGGTCTGGGCGCCCAGGGTGCGGCGGTCTGCCGCGGCGACGCCGCCCATCACCGCGCCGCCGACCATCAGTTCGATGCAGCCGGTGAGCGAGGTGAGCATGGCACCGCACAGCAGTGCGGTGGCCAGCGGGCGTTGTACGCGTTTCCAGCCTGGGCCAGTACCGAATTTAGTCATTCACGTCTCCTCCGAATAGGGCGACGTCGATGCCGTCGCAGATGCAATGTATGGTGGTCAGGTGCACTTCCTGGATGCGCGCCGTGCGCTCGGCCGGCACGCAGATGTGCACGTCGGCGTCCGTCAGCATCTTGCCGATGGCGCCGCCATCCTTGCCCGTCAGCGCCACGACGCGCATTTCGCGCTCCAGCGCCGCTTCCACGGCGGCCATCACGTTGGCCGAATTGCCCGACGTGGAAATGGCCAGCAGGATGTCGCCCGCCTGGCCGAAGGCCTGCACCTGCTTCGAGAAGATCTCGCGGTAGCTGTAGTCGTTCGCCACGGCCGTCAGGATGGACGTATCCGTCGTCAGCGCCAGGGCCGGCAGCGGAAAGCGCTCGCGTTCGAAACGTCCGACCAGCTCGGCCGCGAAATGCTGGCAGTCGGCGGCGGAACCGCCGTTGCCGCAGGCGAGGATCTTGTTGCCGTTGGACAATGCATAAAACATCAGGTCGATCGCCTGCGCAATGGGTTGCGCCAGTACGGTAGCGGCCTGGATCTTGAGTTCGGCACTTTCGTGGAAGTGCGAGAGGATGCGTTGATTATTCATAGTCTGCCGATTATAGTGCAGGCGCGCGGCATGGCGAACAAGCACTGTTAAAAATGCTTACATATCCAGAATGTTTTTCAGCCAGCTGATGTGGCCGCCGTCGATGCACAGGGCATCGAAGCGGCAGGCCGGCAGGCGCTTCTGGCCCAGCAGCCAGGTTTGCGCGGCCAGCACCATGCGCCGCTGCTTGGCCGGCGTGATGCTGGCCAGGGCGCCGCCGTAGGCCGTGCCTGAGCGCAGCCGCACTTCCACGAAAACGATGCTGGCACCGTCGCGCATGATCAGGTCCAGCTCGCCGCCCTTGCACAGATAATTGCGCGCCAGCAGCACCAAGCCTTGCCGCAGCAGATACGCGAGCGCATCGTCCTCCCCCTGCCGTCCCCGTTGCTGTTTCGTCTGCGCAGGCGGGGAAGGCATGGCGGTCCTTATTGCACCTGCGGCAAGACGGCGGGCGTGGGCGCGGCCGGCGGCCAGGTGCCCAGCGCGCCCTGCTGGTAGGTAGCGGCCTGTTCCGTGCGCTCGAAGATGCTTTGGCCATCCTCGAAGCGCACGGCCAGGCGGCCCGTCACGCCATCGAGGGTGAAGGGCGCGTTCGGCCGCAGCGCCACTTCGCGCGCCACGCGGAAGGCATCGATGCCCAGCGCGTACAGACGTTCCATGTCGGCCGTCAGGCGGGCGTCGCCCGGCTGCGGTGGTTGCGGATACACCATCACCTGCGGATGGTCGCGCTGCACCTGCCATGGCAAGTCCAGCAGGCGCGCGCCGTCCAGTTCGGGGCCGCTGGCGCCGCGTCCGGCGCCGGGATTCAGGGACGAGGTGCCGTACAGGGGCAGATCGCTGCCGATGGCCACGCGCAGCTGGCGCGCCTGGTCGGCGTCGAGCGCGGCAAACAGCAGGCCGGGCGGGGTGGCGGCCAGGCGCGCGCGCAGCTGCACCAGCTCGGCATCGCTCAGGTAGCCATTCGTGGCCGTCAAGTCCATCGTCTCGACCTTGCCGCCCTGGCGCAGCCATTCCTGCTTGAAGGCGGCGCTGGTGCGGCGCTGCGACGGTGCGCCCGCCGACAGGATCAGGGCGCTGGCGCCCGGCTGTTCGCTGGCGGCCCAGGCGGCGACCTGGCGCGCCTCCGCCTCGATCGACAGGCCCATGACGAGCATTTTTTCCGGCAGGCGCGCTTCGCCGCGGTTGTCCGGGTGGTTCAGGGCGATCGTTGGTTTACGCACCAGGTCGCTGTTCGCCACGGCCGTGACGGCCGAGCGTGACAAAGGTCCCACGATGATGTCCTGTTCCTCTTGCGCTTGCGCAAACTTGTTCAGCACGTCGCTGCTGCCGTCGCCCGTGTCGATCACCGTCACTTCAAAACCGCTGCGGTCGCGTTCGTACGCGGCCATGAAGCCGGCGCGCAGCAGTTCGGCGGCGGGACCCAGGGTCGTCGAGCGCAGCGGCAGCAGCAGGCCGATGTGGTGGACATTGCCATCGGCGGGTGCCGGTGCCGTGGCGGCCGGCATATCCTGCGCCGTGCCGGTGGCCGGCTTGCCCTTGACGGGCGCCAGAGGCGCGCCATTTTCGTCATACGCGGTAATATCGGGCACGGCCACGGCAAAGGTGACGGGTTCCGGTGCGGGCGGTTTCGGCGGCACAGGGGGCGGCAGTGGCTTCGGAGGTGGTAGCGGCCTTGTGTTAGATTCAATAGGCGCGCACAATTGCCCGGGCGCGTCGCAAGGCGTGCTGCAAGCGCTCAGCATGCCGGTCGCGGCACAAACAAGCAGTAACTTCACACTATTAGCAAGCATTTAACCTCCAAAATGACCGTACAAGAAATCCGTTCCATCGCCAGCCTGCCCATCATGACAGAGGCGGCGCACCAGGTCTATCCTATCGCAACATTGTATATAGTGGCCACGCCGATCGGGAATGTGACCGATATCAGCCTGCGCGCGCTGCATTTGCTGAGCCTTGCCGACGCCGTCGCCTGTGAAGATACGCGCAACACGGCGCACCTGCTGACGCGTTTTGGCCTGAACAAGCCATTGATTGCGGCGCATCAACATAATGAGCGGGAAGTGGCGGAAACCCTGATCGCCCGCCTGCACGCCGGCGAGCGCATCGCCCTCGTGTCCGACGCGGGCACGCCAGCCGTGTCCGATCCGGGCGCGCGCATCGTCGACGCCGTGCGCGCGGCCGGCCTGCGCGTGCTGCCCCTGCCCGGCCCGTCGGCGGCGATTACCGCCATTTCCGCCAGCGGCTTGCTCAATGACCAGTTCTACTTTGTCGGTTTCCTGCCGGCCAAGGCCAAGCAGCGCGAAAACATGCTGCACAGCCTGCGCGGCGTGACGGCGACGATGGTGTTGTATGAAGCGCCGCACCGCATCCTCGATTGCGCCACGGCCCTGGCGGCAGCGTTCGAGCCGACGCGCCAGGTGGTGTTCGCGCGTGAACTGACGAAACTGTTCGAGGAAATCCACCGCTGCCCCCTGTCCGAGGCGGAAAGCTGGATCCGCGCCGACACGCACCGCGAAAAGGGCGAATTCGTCGTCCTGCTCGAAGGCGCGACCGAAGCGCAGGACGCGGAAGACGTGGAAGCGGAACGCATCCTGAACATCCTGCTGGCCGAATGCAGCGTCAAGCAGGCGGCGAACCTGACGGCGCAGATCACGGGGCGCAAGAAAAACGCCCTGTATGAGCGGGCGCTGCAGTTGAAGGGGCAGGAATAATTTTTCCTATATACCCATTTTTTGGGGATCATGCCCAAGTGGGTGTGTTGTTAAATTTTCACCACTTGCAACCGCTATCCTTCTTGTCGAGCAACATCAGCACGGGCGCCAGCAAGCCCGCCCCTGCATAGGCGGTGCGACAATCGCCGCGCTTGCCCTGCGCGATGTTGCGCGCCAGCTGGGTTTCCGTTTGCAGGGGCTTGTCGGGGATTTGTCCCACGGCCGTGCCCACCTTGGACGGGTCGCGCTCGCCCGCCATCTTGCGCGCCGTGCGTTTGGCCGCTTCCATGTCGAATTTCGGCGTTTCCGGGCTTTCTTGCCTGAAGGTATCGGGACTGGCCGCCGGCGTGGCCGGTGATGCCGGGGCGACCGTGATGGCTTGCGGGCTGGACGCTGGCGCTGGCGCTTCGCGGACCGTGGCCAGCTTCGGCTTGCTGACGGGCTTGGCTTCCCGCTTCGGCTTGACCACCTCGACGGGCGGCGGCGGAGGCTTGGCGGCCAGCGGGCGTATCCATACGGCAATCGATTCCACGCGCGGGGCCATGTCCGGCGGCGCAGGCGGCTGTACATGACGCCACAGATAGATCAAGGCGCCATGCAGCAGCAAGGACACGGCGATGCCCAGCGCGATGCCGCGGCGATTCGGCATGGGCTGGCCGCCGCCGCTTCCGCCGTTTCTTTCGATACTGAAATCCATTGCCGTCGTCGCCTTCATGTGTGTCGGGAAAACTTGCAAACTCAGTGTCGCATACTTCAATCGTTTTGAAAAATACATGGGTCTCTGTGCCGCGCGTAAATAATTTACACAGAGTTTCACCTGACCCTTGACCGAAGTGAATACGGCCTGTATTATCTTGGTCTTCGGAGTGTGGCGCAGCCCGGTAGCGCACCTGGTTTGGGACCAGGGGGTCCAAGGTTCGAATCCTTGTACTCCGACCAAATTTGTAGAAAAAAACCCAAGAGTTTCGACTCTTGGGTTTTTTTTCGTCTGTCTTTCGTACATGCTGCATGCAGCAAAGGCAGGCAGTAAAAAGGGGCCGTCGGCCCCTTTCGTTTAAGCTGCGCGTTTCGCCGCGATGGCATTGCCGGCGCGGCTGGACCCCTTGCGCCCCAGCTGCTGCGAGATGAACTGGCCCGCGTCGACTACCAGGTCCAGGTCGATGCCGGTGGCAATGCCCAGCCCTTGCATCATGTACAGCA
Organism: Janthinobacterium sp. GW821-FHT03C08; assembly: GCF_059420905.1. Classification (NCBI taxonomy): domain Bacteria; kingdom Pseudomonadati; phylum Pseudomonadota; class Betaproteobacteria; order Burkholderiales; family Oxalobacteraceae; genus Janthinobacterium; species Janthinobacterium sp. GW821-FHT03C08. Next base: position 283,136 of record NZ_JBWKUP010000009.1, read on the forward strand.
CGTCCTCGGTGGCCACGTTGCCTGTGGCGCCCTTGGCGTACGGGCAGCCGCCCAGGCCCGACACGGACGAATGATAAATCGCAATGCCCGTTTCCAGGCTGGCGTAGATGTTCGCCAGCGCCTGGCCGTAGGTGTCGTGGAAGTGGCCGGACAGGCCGCCCACGTGGAAAGCGGCAATCGCGCGCTCCATCACCGCCTGCGTCTTTCTTGGCGTGGCTACGCCGATGGTGTCGGCGATGTCGATCTCGTCGCAACCGAGGTCGCGCATGCGGCCCACCACGTCGGCCACGGCGTCGAGCGGCACGTCGCCCTGGTAGGGGCAGCCGAAGGCGCAGCTGATGCTGCCGCGCAGGCGCAGGCCGTGCTCCTTGGCCGCCTTCGCCACGCCTTCGAAGCGGGCGATCGATTCGGCGATCGAGCAATTGATGTTCTTTTGCGAGAAGGCCTCGGACGCCGAGCCGAAGATCACCACTTCATCGGCTTTTGCCGCCAGCGCGGCGTCAAAGCCCTGCATGTTCGGCGTCAGCGTCGAATAAATGGTGCCCGGGCGGCGCGCGATCTTTTCCATCACTTCCGCGCTGGTGGCCATCTGCGGCACCCATTTCGGCGAGACGAAGGACGCCGCCTCGATATTGGCGAAGCCGGCCAGGGTCAGGCGGTCGACCAGCTCGATCTTGACGGCGGCGCTGATGGTGTCCTTCTCGTTTTGCAGGCCGTCGCGCGGGCCCACTTCGACGATCTTGACCTGTTTCGGCAAATGCGGTTGATTGCTCATCTCAATATCCTTGCAAACGGTTGACGATGCCGGCCACAAGCTCTCCGGCGTGCAGGCGGCGCATCTTGGCGGCGATCTGCGCCACGCTTTCGCGGCGCAGGGTAGCGGCCGAAATATGCGGCGTGATGGTGATGCGGGGTTCCTGCCAGAACGGGTGCTGCTGCGGCAGCGGTTCGTTGCGGAACACGTCCAGGGTCGCCCCGGCGATATGCCCGGAGCGGATCAGGGTCAGCAAGTCCGGTTCGGCCAGATGCGCGCCGCGCGCCACGTTAATGATGTAGGCACCCGGCAGCAGCATGGACAGGCGCGCGCGGTCGAGCAGGTTGTGCGTGTCCGGCGTGAGCGGCAGCATGCACACCAGCACGCGCGTGCCGCGCAAGAAGGCTTCGAGCCCCTCCTCGCCCGCAAAACACTGCACGCCATCGATGTCCTTCCGGCTGCGGCTCCAGCCCCGCAGCGGGAACTCGAACTGCGCCAGCGCCTGCAGCACGCGCGTGCCCAGCACGCCCATGCCCAGCACGCCGACGGGGAAATCCATCTTGTCGAAGGCGGGCAGCGGCTGCCAGATGCCGGCGCGGCCCTGCGCCTCGTAGTCGTCAAAGCGGCGGAAGTGGCGCAGCACGGCGTGGCTCACATACTCGGCCATCTGCACGCCCATGCCCGCGTCGTCGAGGCGCACCAGCGGCACGCGGGCCGGCAGCGCGTCGTCGAATTTCAGGAGCGCGTCGACGCCGGCGCCCGTGTTGAAGATGGCTTTGACTTCGCTCAATGCGGGCAGCATGGCGGCGGGCGGCTGCCACACGACGGCATAGTCGCATGGCGCGAACGTCTCGCCTTCGCGCCAGAAGACAATCTCGGCTTCGGGCAGCAAGTCTTTAAAATCGGCGATCCACGCCGCTTCCTTGCCGTCCGAACGTTGTAAAAGGATGCGCATCGTGGCAGCCTCTATGCGGCGGCCTTGAAGGCCAGCAGCGGCGCGCCATCGGCCACCTGGTCGCCGACCGCATACAGCACGTCTTCCACCAGGCCGTCATGCGGCGCGGCGATCGTGTGCTCCATCTTCATCGCTTCCATGATGACCAGCGCTTCGCCCTTCTTGACGTCCTGCCCTTTGTTGACCAGCACGGCGACGACCTTGCCCGGCATGGGCGCCGTCAGGCGGCCGCCTTCCGCTTCCACTTCGCCCGCATGGGCCATCGGGTCGCTGTAGTGCAGCGTGTGGTGCAAGCCCTTGCTGAATACGTGGAACTGTTCGCCGTCGCGCAGCACCGTGCCGTGCACGGCATGCTCGCCGAGCTTGATGTGCAGCTCGTTGCCTGTGCGCGCCGTCAGGGTGAGGGGCTGGCCGTTGAACAGCCAGCCATCGGTCTTGTAGGCGATGCGCGCGGCATAGGCCTTGCTGTCGCCGGCCAGCGCGAATTCGTCGGCAAACGCCAGGCTGCGGCCCAGGGTGCTGTTCAGGCGCCAGCCCAGGGCATTGCCCCACGGGTCGGCGGGGTTGCCCGACTGCGCTTCGGACGCCGCCTTTTCTTGCGTCAGCAGGCTGACTGCCGCCAGCGCCAGGGCCGTGTCGGGCGCCGCCTGCAGGGCGGGGAACAGCGATGCTTGATTGCGCTCGATCAAACCCGTGTCGAGGTCCGCGCTGGCAAACGCCTGGCCTTCGACCAGGCGCTTCAAAAAGGCGATATTGCTGGCCAGGCCCACGATCTGGTAGTCCGCCAGCGCCTGCGCCATGCGCGCCAGCGCTACGCGGCGGTCCGCGCCCCAGACGATCAGCTTGGCGATCATCGGGTCGTAGAACGGCGAAATGGCATCGCCTTCGCGCACGCCCGAATCGATGCGCACGGCGGCCGGCACCACGGTGCCGCCCAGCTCGAACGTCACGGCCGGTGGCGACTGCATGTGGCGCAGGGTGCCGATCGACGGCAAAAAGCCCTTTTCCGGATTTTCCGCGTAGATGCGCGCTTCGATGGCGTGGCCGTGGATGGCCAGTTCATGCTGTTTCTTCGGCAGCGGCTCGCCAAAGGCGACGCGCAGCTGCCATTCCACCAGGTCGGTGCCGGTGATCATTTCCGTCACCGGGTGTTCCACCTGCAGGCGCGTGTTCATCTCCATGAAGTAGAACGAGCCGTCCTGGTTGGCGATGAATTCCACCGTGCCCGCACCGACGTAGCCGACGGCCTTGGCGGCGGCGACGGCCGCCTCGCCCATGGCCGCGCGGCGGTCAGCCGGCATGCCCGGCGCCGGCGCCTCTTCCAGCACCTTCTGGTGGCGTCGCTGCACCGAGCAATCGCGCTCGAACAGGTAGATGCAGTTGCCCAGCGTGTCGGCGAACACCTGGATTTCGATATGGCGCGGACGCGACAGGTATTTTTCGGCCAGCACCTTGTCGTCGCCGAAAGAGCTGATCGCCTCGCGCTTGCACGAGGCCAGCGCCGCCTTGAAGTCGGCGCTGTTCTCGATGACGCGCATGCCCTTGCCGCCGCCGCCGGCGGACGCCTTCAGCAGCACGGGGTAGCCGATCTTGTCGGCTTGCGTGTGCAAAAAGTCCGCATCCTGATTCTCGCCGTGGTAGCCGGGCACCAGCGGCACGTTGGCTTTCTCCATCAGCGACTTGGCCGCCGATTTCGAGCCCATGGCGCGCATGGCGGAAGCCGGCGGGCCGATGAAGACGAGGCCCGCCGCATGGCAGGCGTCGGCGAAGTCGGCGTTCTCGGACAAAAAGCCGTAGCCGGGGTGGATCGCCTGGGCGCCAGTGGCCAGCGCCACGGCGATGATCTTGTCGCCGCACAGATAGCTTTCCTTGGCCGGCGCGGGGCCGATCAGCACGGCTTCGTCGCAGACGGCGACGTGCTTGGCGTTGGCGTCCGCTTCCGAATACACGGCGACGGTCTGGATGCCCATGCGGCGCGCGGTAGCGGCGACACGGCAAGCGATTTCGCCGCGGTTGGCGATCAGGATTTTAGTGAACATGGTCTCTCTCTTTGCAGCTCGTGGCTGGAAGTTTTTTATCTGAGGTGTCGCCGGGAGGGGATGCGCCCGGGCGGGGCGCATCCCATGGGCTGGATCAGCAGCCGCACTTCTCTTTCTGTACCGAGTCCAGCATGGCGCCGCGCGTCTGCAGGCCCAGTTTGTTCAGCAAGGTGCGGTCGTCTTCCGCTTCCGGGTTGTCGGTGGTGAGCAGCTTGTCGCCGTAGAAGATGGAATTGGCGCCGGCCAGGAAGCACATGGCTTGCACGGCTTCGCCCATCTGGCGGCGGCCGGCCGACAGGCGCACGCGCGCCTTCGGCATGGTGATGCGGGCCACGGCGATCGTGCGCACGAATTCGAACGGGTCCAGCGCTTCCAGGCCGTACAAAGGCGTGCCTTCCACCTGCACCAGGTGGTTGACGGGCACCGATTCAGGATACGGATTCAGGTTCGCCAGCTGGGCGATCAGGCCCGCGCGCTGCAAGCGCGTTTCGCCCATGCCGACGATGCCGCCGCAGCACACTTTCAGGCCCGCTTCGCGCACGCGGCCCAGGGTGTCGAGGCGGTCCTGGTATTCGCGCGTGGAGATGACGTTGTCGTAGAACTCGGGCGCCGTGTCCAGGTTATGGTTGTAGAAGTCCAGGCCCGCGTTTTTCAGGCGGTCGGCCTGGCCTTCTTCCAGCATGCCCAGAGTAGCGCATGTTTCCAGGCCCAGCGCCTTGACCTTGCTCACCATCTCTTCGACTTTTTCCATGTCGCGCTCTTTCGGGCTGCGCCAGGCGGCGCCCATGCAGAAGCGCGTGGCGCCGTTGGCTTTCGCCTGGCGGGCCGCGTCGAGCACGGTGTCGATGTCGAGGATTTTCTTCGCTTCCACGCCCGTGTCGTAGCGGGCCGCCTGCGGGCAGTAGCCGCAGTCTTCCTCGCAGCCGCCAGTCTTGATCGACAGCAGGGTCGCCAGTTCCACGTCGCCGTCGGGGAAATTGGCGCGGTGGGTCTGCTGGGCCTGGAACATCAGCTCATTGAATGGCAGGTCGAACAGGGCCAGCACGTCGGCGACGGGCCAGGTGGCCGCTTCCGGCACGGTGATGCGCGCCGCAGGGCGGTGCAGTTCGACGGTTTTTGCTGCTTCTTGGACGTGAGACATGGTGATTCCTTCGTTTCTATTTTTGGATACGTTCAGTTGTTTGGATGCTGCGCCGGCCAGTTGGGCAAGCCGGTGAAATCGAGATAGGCCGCCGCCGCTTCCGCGCTGGGCTGCGCCAGGCGCGGCACCCTGCCCAGCAGCGGCGCCGGAATGCGCTCGATCAGCGCATCGATATTTTCGTCGAGGAAGCGCATTTCCACTTCCAGGGTGTTGGCGACCCAGCCGATCACCGTCAGGCCGCGCGCCTCGATGGCTTCCACCGTCAGCAAGGCCTGGCTGATGCAGCCCAAACGCATGCCGACCACGAGGATCACGGGCAGATCGAGCTGCTGCGCCAGGTCGGCCGAATCGAAACCGGGCGACAGGGGTACGCGGAAACCGCCCACGCCTTCGACCACGACGGCGTCCGAGGCGGCGGCGATTTCCAGGTAGGCGGCCAGGATCGGTACGGATTCGATACTCACGCCTTCGAGCGCGGCGGCGATGTGCGGCGCGGCCGGTTCCTTCAGCATGTAGGGTGTCGTCAGGCTGGGCAGCATGCTGACGTTGCCGGCGGCGATCAGGCTGTCCGCGTCTTCATTATGCAATTCGCCGTCGCGCATCTCGGCGCCGGCGGCCACGGGCTTCATGCCGCAGGCGCGCACGCCGCGCGCCACCAGCGCGTGCAGCAGGGCCGACGAGGTCAGGGTCTTGCCGATTTCCGTGTCGGTGCCGGTGACGAAACAGGCAAAGCGGGAGGGCAGGCCGATGGCTGCCGGTGCCGGCTGCACGGCCGGCGCCAGGTCCGCCAGCACTTCCGCCACGATAGGATCATCAAGGCTCATGGCGAGTCCTTTCCAGGGTGTTGACTGCGTTGATCAATTGCGCCACTTCCTGCGCCGTATGGCCGGCCGACAGGGTTACGCGCAGGCGCGCCGTGCCGGCAGGCACGGTGGGCGGGCGGATGGCGCCGACCCACAGGCCCTGTTCGTACAGGGTGGCGGCGATGGCCATCATCTCCGCGTTCTCGCCGATGATGACGGGCTGGATGGCGGAGAGCGAGGGCAAGGCTTGCCAGCGCTGCAGCTGCAAGCCCTCGTTCCACTGCGCCACCAGCGCCGCCAGGTGGGCGCGGCGCTGCCGGCCTTCTTCGCCGGCGATGATGTCCAGGCTGGCCAGCAGCGCATGCGCAAGCGCGGGCGCGGCCGCCGTCGTGAAGATGTAGGGGCGCGCCTTCTGGATCAGCGTTTCGATCACGGCCTCGTGGGCGCACACAAAGGCGCCGCCCACGCCGGCCGACTTGCCCAGCGTCCCCACGTACACGAGGTAGGGCGAATGCAGGCCGAAGTGCTCGAGCGCGCCGCGGCCATTGGCGCCCAGCGCGCCGAAGCCGTGCGCGTCGTCGACCACCAGCCAGGCGCCATATTGTTCGCACAGGGCCAGCAGCGCGGGCAGCGGCGCCAGGTCGCCATCCATGCTGAAGACGCTGTCGGTGACGACGATTTTCGTTTGCGCCGTGCTGGCCGCCAGCAGGCCCGCCAGGGCATCGAGGTCCGCATGCGGATACACGCGGGTTTTTACGCGCGCCAGGCGCGTGCCGTCGATCAGCGAAGCGTGGTTCAGCGCTTCCGAGAAGATCTCCGCGTCCGGGTCGCCCGCCGACAGGGCCGTCAACACGGCCAGGTTGGCCATGTAGCCCGTGCAGAAGTACAGCGCGCGCGCCTCTTCCAGGTTGGCGCCCACGAAAGCGGCCAGGCGTTCTTCCAGCTGCGCGTGGGCACGGCTATGGCCGCTGATCAGGTGCGACGCGCCGCTGCCGGCGCCATACAGGTCGGCGCCCTCTTTCAGGGCATCGACGATGCGCGGATGCGACGCCAGGCCCAGGTAGTCATTGCTGCAAAAGGCCAGCATGGCGCGGCCGTCCACCGTCAGGCGCGGCGCGCACGGCGTGTCGACGGTGCGGCGGCGGCGCACCAGGCTGCGCTCTTCCAGCCCCTGCAGCTGCTGTTTCAAGCGGGTGAGCAGTTCCATCTCAGGCCCCGATCACATGATTGAAGACGGCCAGGGTCTGCTGGCCCAGCCCCGCGATCTCCGCGTCGTCGAGGATGTAGGGCGGCATCAGGTAGACGGTGGCGCCGATGGGGCGCATCAGCAGTTCGTGCTCCAGGGCCGTGCCGAAGAAGCGGCGCGAAAAGTCGGGCGCCGCGTCCACCGCATCGAAGGCCCAGATCATGCCCTGCTGGCGGAAATGCTTGACTTTTTCATGCTGCGCCAGCGGCGCCAGCGCCTGCGTGATCTTGGCGGCGCGCTTGCGGTTGGCCGCCAGCACATCGTCTTCCTCGAAGATGGCCAAGGTCGCCAGCGCCGCGCGGCAGGCCAGCGGGTTGCCCGTGTATGAGTGCGAATGCAGGAAGCCGCGGCGCACGTCGCTGCTGTAGAAGGCTTGATAAATGTCTTCGCGCGTCATCACGAGGGACAAGGGCAGGTAGCCGCCGCTGATGCCTTTCGACAGGCAGACGAAGTCGGGCCAGATGCCCGCCTGCTCGCACGCGAAGAAGGTGCCCGTGCGGCCGCAGCCGACGGCGATCTCGTCGAGGATCAAATGGACTTGATAACGGTCGCACAGGGCGCGCACCAGCGACAGGTACAGCGGGTCGTGCATGGCCATGCCGGTGGCGCATTGCACCAGCGGTTCGATGATGATGGCGGCGATCTTGTCGGCCTTCTGCTGGAACAGCTGTTCCACTTCAAAGGCGGCGCGGCGCGCCACGTCCTGCGCCGTTTCGCCCTCAAACGCCTGCCGGAAGTCGGGCGACATCACCGTTTGCGAGGCACGCAGCAGGGGGCCGTAGGCATCCTTGAACAGGGCGACATCGGTGACGGCCAGCGCGCCGATGGTTTCGCCGTGGTAGCTGCCTTTCAGGCAGACGAATTCCTGTTTTTCACCCTTGCCGCTGTTGCGCCAGGCATGAAAACTCATTTTCAGGGCGATTTCCACGGCCGAGGCCCCGTCGGACGCATAAAAACTGTGACCGAGCACGCCGCCGGTCAAGGCGGAGAGCTTTTCCGACAGTTCGATCACGGGTTCATGCGTGAAACCGGCCAGCATCGCGTGTTCCAGCCGGTCCAATTGGTCCTTCAATTCCGCATTGATGCGCGGATTGGCATGGCCGAACAGGTTCACCCACCAGGAACTGATGGCGTCCAGGTAGCGTCGTCCTTCATGATCATACAGCCAGGCGCCGCGGCCGTGGCTGACGGGGATCAAGGGAACCGTCTCGTGGTGCTGCATTTGCGTGCAAGGGTGCCACACGCTGCGCAGACTGCGTTCGACCCAGCCCGATTGTTTTTCTGCTTTCAAAACTGCTCCAATGATTTTCTTAATCCATGAGCTTTGGACTATTAACTAGCCCATGAGCCAACCCGGCTTGCGCTTGTCGAGGAAGGATTGCACGCCTTCGCGCCCCTGCTCCGAGGCGCGGATCTGCGCGATGCGCTCGGCGGTGTCTGCCAGCAGCGCATCGTCGACGGGTTGGCCGGCGATCTCGCGCACCAGCGTTTTCGCTTGCGCCACGGCGTGCGGGCTGTTGCCCGTCAGCGCCTTGAGCACTTCGGCGGTTTTCGCGTCCAGCGCGCTCGCCTCGACTACCTCGTGGGCAAAGCCGATGCGCAGCGCTTCCTGGGCGGAGAATCGCTCCGCCGTCAGGAAATAGCGGCGTGCCGCGTTTTCGCCCATGGCCTTGATGACATACGGTGAAATAGTGGCCGGGATCAGTCCCAGCCGCACTTCGCTCAGGCAGAAATGCACATCTTCCGCAACCAGAATGATATCGCATGCGGCGACAAGGCCCATGCCGCCCGCATAGCAGTCGCCCTGGATCTTCGCCACGACGGGTTTCGGGCACAGATAAATCGTGCGCAGCATCTGCGCCAGTTGCAGCGCGTCGGCCTGGTTTTCGGCATGCGTGTAGCCGGCCATCTTCTTCATCCAGTTCAGGTCCGCGCCGGCGCAAAAGGCCGCGCCGTTCGCGGCCAGCACGATGGCGCGCACCATGTCGCTGCGTCCCAGGCCCTCGAAGGCGCGCGCCAGTTCGGCGATCGTCGTCTCGTTGAAGGCGTTGCGCACGTCGGGGCGGTTCAGGGTCACGGTGGCGACATTGCCCTCGATGACCAGCTTCAGGGTTTCAAATTCCATGCTTTTCTCTCCCTTACATGCGGAATACGCCGAACTTCGTGTCCGGGATTTCCGCGTTGAGCGCGGCCGACAGGCCCAGGCCCAGCACCATGCGGGTATCTGCCGGGTCGATCACGCCATCGTCCCACAGGCGCGCGGTGGCGTAGTACGGGTGGCCCTGGTGCTCGTATTGCTCCTTGATCGGCTGCTTGAAGGCCGCTTCCTCGTCCGCGCTCCACTGCCCGCCCTTGCCCTCGATGCCGTCGCGCTTGACGGTGGCCAGCACGGAAGCAGCCTGGTCGCCGCCCATCACGGAAATGCGCGCATTGGGCCACATCCACATGAAGCGGGGAGAGAACGCGCGGCCGCACATGCCGTAATTGCCGGCGCCGAAGCTGCCGCCGATGATGACGGTGAATTTCGGCACGGCGGCCGTGGCAACCGCCGTCACCATCTTGGCGCCATTGCGGGCGATGCCTTCGTTTTCGTACTTGCGGCCCACCATGAAGCCCGTGATATTTTGCAAAAACACCAGGGGGATCTTGCGCTGGCAGCACAATTCGATGAAATGCGTGCCTTTCAGTGCCGATTCGGAGAACAGGATGCCGTTATTGGCGATGATGCCGACCTTGACGCCATAGATGTGGGCGAAGCCGCAGATCAGGGTGGTGCCATAGCGCGCCTTGAATTCGTCGAAATCGCTGCCATCGACGATGCGCGCGATCACCTCGCGTACGTCGAAGGGCTTGCGCGTATCGACGGGGATCACGCCATACAGTTCCTGCGTCGGGTATTTCGGCTCGACCGACTCGCGCAGGGCCATCTGCTGCGGTTTCTTACGGTTCAGGTTAGAGACGATGGTGCGCGCCAGCGACAGCGCGTGCAGGTCGTTCTGCGCCAGGTGGTCGACCACGCCGGACAAACGCGTATGCACGTCGCCGCCGCCCAGGTCTTCGGCCGTCACCACTTCGCCCGTCGCCGCTTTCACCAGCGGCGGGCCGCCGAGGAAAATCGTGCCCTGCTCCTTGACGATGATCGACTCGTCGCTCATGGCCGGCACGTAGGCGCCACCTGCCGTGCAAGAGCCCATCACGACGGCGATTTGCGGGATGCCCTTGGCCGACAGATTCGCCTGGTTGTAGAAGATGCGGCCGAAATGGTCGCGGTCGGGGAAGACGTCATCCTGGTTCGGCAGGTTGGCGCCGCCCGAGTCGACCAGGTAAATGCAGGGCAGGTTGTTCTGGTCGGCGATTTCCTGGGCGCGCAAATGCTTTTTGACCGTCATCGGGTAGTAGGTGCCGCCCTTGACGGTGGCGTCGTTACACACGATGACGCATTCCTGGCCCGAGACGCGGCCGATGCCGGTGATGATGCCGGCGGCGGGCGCCGCATCGACGCCCTTGGCGTCCTGGTACATGGCGTAGGCCGCCATCTGGGAAAACTCGAGGAAGGGCGTGCCGGGATCGAGCAGCATCTGCACGCGGTCGCGCGGCAGCAGTTTTCCGCGCGCGACATGCTTGGCGCAGGCAGCGTCACCGCCGCCGGCCGCGATCTTTTCCACCTTGTCGCGCAGGTCGTCGACGATGGCTTGCATGGCCGCAGCATTGGCCTTGAAATCTTCACTGCGCGGATTGAGTTTGCTTTCGATGTGCGGCATTGCGGTTCCTTTTTATTATCGCCCGGTCTCTCGGGTCGCGCTATTCGGGAAAACTGCCGTCGAGATAAAACCAGCGCAGGGCGCCACCGCCGTCGCCCGCCTCGCGCACGAAGCGGCTCACCTCATGCAGGCGGTGCGCGCGGCCGTTGACCTTGTAGCGGGCCACGAATTCCACGCTGTCGCGGTTTGTCTCTTCGGCTTGATCTGCTGATTCTGCTTTACGTTGACGTAAACGTAAAGCAGATTTTACCTCAAGTCCCAGCCAGTGGACTTTTTCTTCGTCGGCAAACAAGGCGTCGGCGGGACGCGTGCTGGCATGCCAGGTGGCGCGCAGGTAGGGCTCGTCGCGCAAGGTAAACGCCGTGTAGCGCGAGCGCATCAGGGTCTCGGCCGTGGGCGGCAGGGCGTCGCCCGCAATATACGGGCCGCAGCAGCTGGCGTAGGAGGCGCCGCCGCAGGGGCAGGCGGTGGATTTCGAGGGTGTGGACATGCGCTGGCAGACAGGGAACTGGAAAGTTCCGCAATTATCCGCCATAAAGGCAGCGGCGCGTGCGCGCCGCCTTGGCCGGCTATTTTTTCGGACTGAGGAAGTCCAGCGCGAACGGCGGCGCCTTGTTCTGCATCAAGTCGGCCAGGATGCGCGCCGTGCCGGCGGCAAAGGTAAAGCCCAGCGGGCCATGGCCCACGTTGAGCCACAGGTTCGCAACTTTGCTGGCGCCCACCAGCGGCGCGCTGTTCGGCGTGGCGGGGCGCAGGCCGGCCCAGGCCGTGGCCTGGTCGTAATCGGCGCCATGCGGCATGGCTTCGCGCGCCAGCCGCGTCAGGCCGGCGATGCGCTTCCAGTCGATGCGGTTGTCGGCGCCCACCATGTCGACCATGGCGGCCACGCGCAGGTCGCCTTTGATGCGCGCATACAGCACCTTGCGCTCGAAATCCGTGATGCTGATCTCGGGCGCCTTGTCCTGCGCGCGGATGGGCGCCGTCAGGCTGTAGCCTTTCAGCGGATACAGGGGCAGGTAGACGCCGGCCGTGGCGGCCAGGTCGCGGCTCTGGATGCCGGCCGCCAGCACGTAATGGTCCGCTTCCAACAGGCCCAGGCTGGTGTCGACGCCCGCGACCTTGCCATTGCGCGTGACGAGGCGGCGCGCCTCGCCTTTGAGTAACAGGGAAAAATTCGGGTGCTGTAGCAGCCGCGCTTCCAGCGCCAGGCAAAAGGCGTGGCAATCGGCCACCGCCTCGCCCTCGGTAAAAATGCCGCCCGCCAGGGCACCCTGCAAGGCGGCCAGCGCCGGTTCGCGCTGCACCGCTTCAGACGGAGACAGGACGATGCGCGCCTCTTCCGATTCCGGCCGCGCCACGGCACGCTGGAAGATGGCGGGCGAGCGGTAGACGATGAGCTTGCCCGCGTCGCGCCGCGCGTACGCTTCCGGCGCCACCGTCAATTCCAGCCGGGCCATGCCGGCGCGGCTCAGTTCGCCCAGTTCCAGCAACTTGGCCGTCGTGCGGGCATTGCTGGCAGCATTGCAATTGCGCAGGAAACTGGCCAGCCAGCGCCATTGGCGCCAGTCCGCTTCGGGACGAAAGCGCAGGGGACCGTCTTTCTGCAGCAGCCATTGCAGGGCTTTGAAGGGCACGCCCGCGTCCGCCAGCGGCGCCACATAGCGATAGCTGAGCTGGCCGCCATTGCGGTAGCTGGCGGCAATGGCCACTTGTTCGTTACGCTCCAGTAAGGTGACCTTGTAGCCGGCCTCGGCCAGCCACCAGGCCGATGTCAGACCGACGATGCCGCCGCCGATGATGATGACTTGTTGCTGCATGTTGCCTCGCTGCGTTGCGCTCCCATGGTGCGGGAGCATTCGGGAAGAGCTTAGAGGCTGGCCATCAAGGCAGCCAATGAAACATCATGGTGCAGCCATAACTTTCAGGAATGCACTATCTTGGCGCGCTATTGATTGTTGGCAATCGCACCATGGTACAGGGCGGTGAGGATCAATTCCTCGCTGCGTCCCATGGCGGAATATTGGCCAGGATAGCCTTCCGGATCGCTGCCCGTGCCGCCCACCAGCATCACCATGCCGTTTTTGTTCCTGAAATCGAGCACGAAGGCGGAGACGAGGCCATACGCGTCGCCCAGGTGGCCCACGGCCGTGAAGCTGGCGCCATCGACCAGGCCATTGCCCTGCCCCGCCACCGCATCGAACTGCTGGTTGCCCAGGCCCCAGGCGCGGTACAGGCCCCGCTCGCTGTTGCCGTTGCTGGCGTCGGGCGCCAGCTGCCATTGCCGGCCAAACATCAGCGCGATGCTGGCCGGCTGCAACAGCTGCCTGCCCTGATGGCGTCCGCCGTCGAGCAGCATCTGCATGACCGTGCCCAGCCCGGCGGCGGAAATGCGCAGGCCGCCCGTGGGACTGAAGACGGTGGCGTTGCTGCCGATCACATAATGCGCGATGCCGGCAGGTGGATGCGCGTAAAAATCGTCGGCCTGGGCGATCCATGGCCCTTGCGGCTGCCACGTTTCCGTCTCGGGCGGGCGCTTGCGGTACAGGGTGGCCGTGTTTTCCACGTCGTCTGCCGGGAAGGCCGCCGGGTTGTAGCCGCCGCGCAAGTTCATGGGGTCGAGCAGCAGGCGCCGCATCAGCAAGTCGAAGCGTTCGCCCGTGACTTGCTCCATCACCGTGCCGATCACGCCCCAGTTCAGGTTGGCATATGTGAAATAGCGGCCCGGCGGTGCCGCCGCATCCCACATGAGGTCGCCGCCGGCCGTAAACACGTCGCGCAGGCGGCGTTCGGGGCCCCAGGCATAGCCGCCCGCGTCGCGCAGCGAGGAGGTATGGCTGAGCAGGCTGCGCAAGGTCAGGGGCTGCTGGGGAAAGTGCGGGTTGCGCAGGGAAAAGCCCAGGTAAATACTGACATCCTGGTCCAGGCTCAGCTTGCCTTGCTCCACCAGCCGCATCAGGCCCAGGGTGGTCATCATCTTGGACACCGAAGCGATGCGGAACAGGGTGGCCGGCGTGACGGGCAGATTGTCCGCCGGCGTGGCGCCCAGGTGGCGGTAACCGAACTGCTGCTGGTACGACACCTTGCCATGGCGGATGGCCAGCACGGACAGGCTGGCCAGTGGATGCGCCGCGTCGCCGACGATGGCGGACAGGGCCGCATCGAGGGCGCGCTGCTGCGGGCCGGCCGCGGGCGTACTGGCGCTGCTGGGCGGCGTGGCCATGGCGGGCCAGATGCCGCCCAGCAGCAGCAGGCCGAGCAGCCCCGTGATTCTCTTTTTCATATTCTGACGCCCTGTGTGGATGCGCCGTCAGCATAGGGCGGGAAAGTTTCCCGCGCTAATGAAAATTGCTTATTTATCTATAATGCAAAGCTATACCTTCGGTAAAACATTGTTTTTTTAAATGTATAACCGTTATTTATGCCTATTTTCCATTTATTCATGGGTGGACGGGATACGCACAAGCGCCATCGCTATTACACTAGGAGGACAAGGAGAACTGTATGAGCCAGACCAGCGTAGAACTCAAGGTCGATTTAAATGACAATTCGCCTTTATATATGCAGATCGCCCGCAAGCTGAGCGATGACGTACGCAACGGCCGCTACCAGGTAGACCAGGCCCTGCCATCTGAACGTACCCTGTCCGAACTGCTCGACGTGTCGCGCGTGACTGCCCGCAAGGCCATCGACCAGCTGGTCGAGCAAGGCCTCGTCGTGCGCCGCCGTGGTTCGGGCAACTATATTGCCCCGCGCATCGAGCAGCCGCTGTCGAACCTGTCGAGCTTTTCCGAGCAATTGCAGCAGCGCGGCTACCGTCCCGGCTCGCGCTGGCTCAAGCGCGACGTCGTCATCGCCAGCAGCGATGAACAGCTGAGCCTGGGCCTGGCGCAGAATACGAAAGTGGCGCGCCTGGAGCGCTTGCGCCTGGCCGACGACGTGGTGATGGCGTACGAAGTGAGCGTGCTGCCCTTCAGCGTGGTGTCGGACCCCGGCGCCGTGGGCGATTCCCTGTATGAATACCTGAGCAGCATCAAGAAGGCCCCCGTGCGCGCCTTGCAGCACATCCGCGCCATGAATGCGACGGCCGAGCTGGCCAAGCAGCTGGGCATTCCCGATGGCCAGGCCGTGCTGTTCATTACGCGCATCGCCTACCTGGACTCGGGCGAAGCGGTGGAACTGACACATTCGTATTGCCGCAGCGATCATTACGACTTCGTGGCGGAAATGCGCCGCTCACCCAGTCAGCTGTAAACACCGCGCGTGCCTCCCTGACGAGTCGGCATTGCTCTGCGCACGCCAGTGCGGCGCCGCGCCCCGACCCGCCAGGAAACCGCCCGCTACTGTTCGATCAGGCGGATCATGGATTCGGCCACGCCAACGGACGATTCCCAGCTCATGCCCGTCACCAGCCGGCCATCGACCTCGACGTGACTCTTGCCGTTGGCGCCGTGCCGGAATATGCCGCCATGGCGCGTGATGCTGGCTTCTGCTGAAAAGGGATAGGCCTTGTAGACCGGCGATTCCTTGTTGAGGTACGCATCGGGGAACGAGGTGAGCACCTTGCCCTGGATCAGGAAAGTACCGTCACGCAGCTTCAGGTTCTTGATGCCCTCGGTGCCATGGCAGATGGCTGCGATCACGCCGCCCTGTTGTTCGTAGATACGCAAGGCGATGTCTTGCAGCGCCTTGTTTTCCGGGATGCCGACGATGGCCGCGCCGCCGCCGACGAAAGCCATGCCTGCATATTCGTCTGCCCTGACCTCGGCGACGGGCCTGGTATGGGCCAGTGCCCACATGAAATCACTGTCGTACAGGTGCTTCTTGAGCAGCTCGTCCGACGTGACGATCATTTCCAGGGGAATGGCGCCCCCCTCGGGACTGACGAAGTCGACCGCATACCCTGCCTTGCGAAAGGCATCATAGGTATAAGCCAGTTCGGGGAAATTATTGCCTGCGTTAACTTTCGTGCCGGGATACTGATGCACATTTGATACGACCAGCAGCACCTTGCGTGCCTGGCGCGGGGCGGCCGGTTCGCGATCGGCCGACTTGCTGACGATCTTCCAGTTGCCGGCGATCTTTTTCAAAAGAAAGACATCCATATAGCGCACCCCTTGCTGGGGAATGTGGATCTCGGCCTTGGCGGTGGCCACCTTGCCGCTCACGTCAACCTTGATCAGCCGCCCGTGGCGCCCATTGAATTGCCCTATTTTCTCTTGGGAAAAGAGTTTGGCGTATTCCGGACCGCTCAAGTCCCATTCCGCATCGTTTTTACCGTCCAGGTAAAGGCGTGAGCTTGCATGGAAGGCCTGGTTGATCTCATCCTGTACGTTGAAGCTGGTGCCATGCATATACAGACGCACGGTCTCCCGGATGGCCTTTTCGTCCTGGTCGGCGGCGGTGCCGGCGGCGGTGATGCTTAACAAGCAACAGGCGAGTACCGTTCGCAATAAAATCTGAATCATGGCTTTACCCTGAATGAAGAATGACGTTTATCGGAGCAACGATCGATGCAGATCGCTGGTGCTCGATAATTTATCGACATGCAGGGGAATTGATGTCGCCAAACGTGATTTCAGACTCCGGAATGGCGATTCCGGAGTGGTTTTAGGGGGAAATGGCCCTGGCCGCCGGGCTGGATTGGGCGCGGAAGCTGGCGGGTGTCTGCCCGGCCACTTTCTTGAAGGCCGAGTAGAAGGTGGAGCTGGAATTGAACCCGCAGCGCTCGGCAACGGTATCCATGTTCAGTTGCGGCTCGTCGGCCAAGACCTGTTTCGCCTCGGCGATACGGTATTCGTTGACGTAGGTAGTGAAGCTCTTGCCCAGCTTGTCATTCAGCACCTGCGACACCTGCGCCTGCGTGCATCCCGCCCGCTTGGCCAGTTGGGCCAGGGTCAGGTTCGGATTCAGATAGGATTTCTGCCCGCTCATCAGTTGTTCCAGTGCAGCGAGCACGGCAAGTCCATCCTCGTGCGCCAGGCGGGTATGCCGGTATTTTTGCTGCGGGTCGGCCGGCGTCAGGATTTCCTTTCTCAGCAGAAAGACCGTGACGGCGACATGCAGCGAGAAGGTGAACGACAAGGCGCCGATGATGTACGACGTGAACGGCGTGCTCGCGTACGCCGTCAGCATGACGCAGCTGCCGGCAAAGACGCTCAGCATCAGCATGCTGCTGGTGGCCATCCGCTGTCCCTCGTTCAGCCATACATGGCGGCTTTGCCAGAGCAACTTGGCAGTTGCCAGCAGGTAGCATAGCCAGAACAGATGAATCGCATGACTCGAACGGTCCCACACAGGACGATACGCGGCATATGGAAAGGCAATGCCTATGCCGATCAGCAGGAAGGACAGGCCGAGATGCCAGCGCCATTGTTGCCCGGCAGGCTGTTGCGTGAGGCCGGCGATGAAAGCGCGCACATACAGATAGGTCAAGGGACCGATCAGCAGGCAGGCCGACAGGCCCAGCTGGCGAAATTCGATGGCGATCGCCGGGTTGAAGTAGAGGAAGGCGGATTTGGCGGTGCGCACGCCGACGGCAAGCAGCAAGGCGCCCAGCATGCAGTCGGCGAGGCAACGAGGCCGACGGCTGAAAAAATAGACGGCCAGGAAAATACCGTTGATGGCGCCCAGGGCGCTAAACAGGAACAGCAATTGGCGAGCAATCATGGGCTTGTCATTGAGTATGGCGTCGAAGCGCAGTATAGACACAAACGGGGCTGAAACTTGCCTCTGGGCCACTGAATTAACAATTGCATGGGCAAGAACTTGCGCTGCGGGTCGCCAGCAATGGCGCGTAGTGCCACGACGTTCCTGCACCAGCCATAAACTCCCGTTATGCCCGCCCGCCATCCTTTCATGGTTGATCTTGCATATCGGTATTAAACTGGTTTCATCTTCAACCATGTTCGAGATCATGTTGAAAACTGAAACCCCGAGCCGGCGGCATCCGGATCTGGACCTGTATCCGGTGGAGCAACTGGTGGCGGCGCTGGTCGATGACCAGTTCTGGGCCGTCGAAGCCGTGCGCCTGGCGTCGACGCAGATCGCGGCCGCCATCACGGCCGCCCTGCCCCGTATCGCCGCCGGCGGACGCCTGCTGTACGTGGGTGCGGGCACGTCGGGCCGCCTGGGCGTGCTCGACAGCGTTGAATTGAATCCCACGTTTTCCTGGCCGCCCGAGCGGGCCGTCGCCATCCTCGCCGGCGGCGCGGGCGCCATGTTTACGGCCGTCGAAGGGGCGGAAGATGATCTGCCGCAAGGCGAGCGGGATGTGCTGGCCTTGTCGCCGCAAGCAAATGACGTCGTGATCCTGCTGGCCGCGTCCGGCGCCACGCCGTATGTGCTGGGCGCCCTGCTGGCCGCGCGCAGGGCCGGCGCCTTGACCATCGGCATCGCCAACAACGTCGATGCGCCCGTGGCGCACGAGGCGCAATGCGGCATCGTGCTCGACACGGGCACGGAAGTCATTTCCGGCAGCACGCGCCTGAAGGCGGGCACGGCGCAAAAAATCACCCTGAACACGATTTCCAGCGCCCTGATGGTGGGTTTGCATAAAACGTATGGAAACTTGATGGTAGACTTGAAGCCGACCAACGCCAAGCTGATCTGGCGGGCCGTGCGTCTGACCATGCATGCCACCGGCGCCAGCGAGGCGCAGGCCAGGACCGTGCTGGAGCAATGCCACTACCACGTCAAGGTGGCGATTGTTGCCTTGATCAAAAAAATCAACACAAACCAGGCACAGGCATTGTTGGCCCGAGCGGACGGCAGTGTGCGGGCAGCACTGGCCCTCTGATCCGATGGCGCGGCATTCTTCTGTCTGGGCAACAACGAAGGATGTATGGAGCTTGTGAAACAAACCGCCCCGGTGCGCGCGAAAAACCCGTGGCTGTGGATCCCTTCCCTGTATTTCGGCCAGGGCATCCCCTATGTTGTCGTCATGACACTATCCGTGATCATGTACAAGAATTACGGCTTTTCCAATACGGATATCGCGCTGTATACCAGCTGGCTGTACTTGCCCTGGGTCATCAAACCCCTGTGGTCGCCCTTCATCGATATGTACCGCACCAAGCGCTTCTGGATCGTCGGCTTGCAGCTGGTGATCGGCGCCGCGCTGGCGCTGGTAGCCTTGACGACCTCCCTGCCGCACTTTTTCCAGATCAGCCTGGCCATCTTCTGGCTCATGGCCTTCAGTTCCGCCACGCATGACATCGCCGCCGACGGCTTTTACATGCTGGGCCTGGAACAGCACCAGCAGGCGGCCTTCGTCGGCGTGCGCAGCACGTTTTATCGCCTGGCCATGATCGCCGGCCAGGGCGGTCTCGTGTATCTGGCCGGCTATCTGACGCATGCGACGGGTCATGTGCAGCTGGCCTGGTCCGTCGTGTTTGCCATTTTGTCTGGCCTGTTCATCGCCCTCTTCCTGTACCACTATTTTATTCTGCCGAAACCGCAGGATGACCGCCCCAGCATCCAGGAAGCAGGTGTTTCTCCGTTGCAAGAATTCGTCGCCACCTTTGCCGCGTTTTTCAGGAAGAAGGATATTCTCGTCATCCTCGGCTTTTTGCTGCTGTTCCGCCTGGGCGAAGCGCAACTGTTGAAGCTGGCGGCGCCCTTCCTGCTCGACCCCGTCGCCAAGGGCGGCCTGGGCCTGAGCACGGAACAGGTGGGACTCGTCTACGGCACCATCGGCGTCATCGCCCTGACCCTGGGCGGTTTGCTGGGCGGATTCATCATTTCCCGCTTCGGCTTGAAACGCTGCCTGTGGATCATGGTGCTGTCCGTGCATCTGCCCGACCTGGTGTTCGTGTATCTGGCCACGGCCTTGCCCAGCAATATCTATGTGATCGCGGGAGGCATTGCGCTGGAGCAATTCGGCTATGGCTTCGGTTTCGCCTCGTATATGTTGTACATGATCATGGTGTCCGACGGTGCGCATAAAACGGCCCATTACGCCATTTGCACGGGTTTCATGGCCCTGGGCATGATGTTGCCGGGCATGGCCAGCGGCTGGATACAGCAAATGCTGGGCTACCAGCACTTCTTCATCTGGGTCTGCATCGCCACGATTCCCGCTTTCATCATGGCCGCGCTGGTCAAGATCGACCCGGAATTCGGCAAGAAGGCCGCGGCCTGATTCTTTTGAACGGTGCGCCCGCAAGGATGGCGGGCGCACAGTAAAATGCTCCACCGATAGACCTGCGCTTCACCACTGCAAGGAATTGTTTTGTTGTCTACTTTCAAAAAACGCCTGGGCGCCACGGCTGGCGTACTGGCTGCGCTGGCCACCGCCACATTGCTCAGCAGCTGTACCAGCACCAAGATGCCCTCCGCAGTGACGCCAGGCGAAGCGGGCTTGCCGGCAGTACCGCCCGTGCAGCACATCACGGGCGAAGTGCCGCCGCCGGCGCCGCGCGAGTTCCGCGCCGCCTGGGTCTCGACGGTGGCCAATATCGACTGGCCCAGCCGCAGCAATTTGCCTGTCGCCAAGCAGCAAGCGGAAGCGATCGCCATCCTCGACCGCGCCAAGTCCTTGAATCTGAACGCGATTGTGCTGCAGGTGCGTCCCAGCGCGGACACGATTTACCCATCGCAACTGGAGCCTTGGTCGGAGTATCTGACGGGCAAGCAAGGCCAACCACCGCTGCCCATGTATGACCCGCTGGCCTTCTGGGTGGCGCAGGCGCATGCGCGCGGCCTGGAATTGCACGCCTGGTTCAACCCCTACCGTGCCCGCCACGCGACGGCCAAGTCGCCGCTGGCGCGCGACAGTTTCGCATCCACCAACCCCGCGTCCGTCAAGCAATACGGCCGCTACTTATGGATGGACCCGGGCGACGCCGCCGCCTCGAAGCATACGACGGACGTGGTGCTGGACGTGGTGCGCCGCTACGATATCGATGGCGTGCACATCGACGATTACTTTTATCCGTATCCGATCGATGCGCCTGGCGCCGGTGCCGGTGCGGAAACGGCCGCGCTGGACGCGGGCAATGGCGGCGCCAGGCGTGAACTGCCCTTCCCCGATGAACCTTCCTGGCAGCAATATCTGCTTGCCGGCGGCCAGCTGGACCGCGCTTCCTGGCGCCGCCAGAACGTCAACCAGCTGATCGAAGCCTTGTATACAGGCATCCACCGCGAAAAGAGTTGGGTGCGTTTCGGCATCAGCCCGTTCGGCATAGGCCGTCCCGACCGCCGCCCTGCCGGCATCGTCGGCTTCAGCCAGTACGACAAATTGTATGCGGATGCGGAACTGTGGCTGGCCAAAGGCTGGCTCGATTACCTGTCGCCGCAGCTGTACTGGCCCGTGGCGCAGGCGCCGCAGGCGTTCGGCGTGCTGCTCGACTACTGGCTGGCGCAAAATCCGTATGGCCGCCACGTGTGGCCAGGCCTGTACACGAGCCGCATCGACAATTCCGCCAAGTCCTTCACGCCGCAAGAGATCATCAAGCAGGTGGAAGTGACGCGCACACGCCCCGGCGCGAATGGTCAGGTGCATTTCAGCATGGTGCCCCTGATGCAGAACCGCAAGGGAATCAGCGACCAGCTCAAGGCGAGCGTGTATCAAAGCCCGGCCCTGATTCCCGCCACGCCGTGGCTGGGCAAGGACGCGCCCGGTACGCCGGCCGTGGCCACGCGCCGCGATTCCACCAGCCTGAACGTCAAATTGGCGGCGGGCGGCGGCAAGCCCGTGGCGCAATATGCCGTCTGGGCCCGCTACGGCGAAGACTGGCGCTTTACCGTGGTCACGGGCGTGCAAGGTGAACTGACCCTGGTCGATGATGCCTCTGGTCAAGTCAATGCGGTGGTGGTCAGCGCCGTGGACCGCCTCGGCAATGAAAGCCCCCGCGTCACCGTGCGCGCACCGTTTGCGGCCGCTGCCAAGTAGTTGCTGAGGGTTCACTAGTAGTCCATAACCTGCAGGCATGAAACATGCGCAAGCTTTCATGCCTGCAAGCTTCGCTTGGCTTTACACTCATGCCATGATTTCCTTCCCTGCAACCAATACTGACACTGCCGTGCTCGGGCTGGGCATCGACGCGGGCGGCACGCAGACGCGCTGGGCCCTGGCCACCGCCGATGGCGTCATCGTGGCCGACGGCGCCGTCGAAGGCTTGTCTGCCTTGCAAATGAGCAGCGAGGCGGGCCGCGCTGCCGTGCACGCCACGTTTACCCGGCTGTGCCAGGCCGTGCTGGCCGTCGGCCGGCCCCGTGCCGTGGTGGCGGGCTTGACGGGCTTTGGCGGCGACGATGTTGCGCTGGCGCAAACGCTGGCCACCTTGCTGGGGCTGGACGCGTCCCACGTCAGCATAGGCAACGACATTGAAATCGCCTATCGCGACAGTTTTGAACCCGGCGAAGGTTATCTGGTCTACGCCGGTACGGGCTCGATCGCCGCCTGGATCGATGCGGAGGGCGTGTTCCACCGTGCGGGCGGACGCGGCGTGCTGCTCGACGATGGGGGCGGCGGCTACTGGATCGCCCGCGAAGCCTTGCGCCACATCTGGCGCCGCGAAGACGAAGCGCCCGGCAGCTGGCAGGAATCGCCCATGGCCGAGGCGGTATTTGCGCATGTCGGCGGCAGCGACTGGTCGCTGTCGCGTGCCTTCATGTATGGCCAGGATCGGGGTACCATCGGCCGCCTGGCGCTGGCCGTCGCCGCCAGTGCGGATGCCGACCCGCTGGCGCTGGATATCTTGCAGCGCGCCGGGCAGGAGTTGGCGCGCCTGGCCCTGGCCCTGACGGCGCGCCATGGTCCCCGTCCCGTGGTGCTGGCCGGGCGTGCGGCGCAATTGCATCCGGCCATCGCGGCTGCCATGCGCGCCGCTTTGCCTGTATCGTTAACCATGGAGCAAAAAGTTGCCCGTTCACATGAAGCTGCGGCGCAGGTGGCTGCCAGGACCGCCAGCCAGGGCGGCGGCAAAGACTGAACATTTTATTAACCCGAACACGGATCTTTCATGAAAAAAATCGCCCTCGCCCTGCTGGTGGCCCTGCTTTCCGCCTGTAGCACGCCCGCGCCGCACCTCGACCACAGCTTGACGGCGCGCAGCCAAAGCCCGCGCGTGAAATTCATCGTCATCCATTACACGGTCAGCGACCTGCCCCGCTCGATCAAGATCCTGACGGAACAAGTGGTCAGCAGCCATTATTTGCTGACGGATACGGACAAGCCGAAGTTTTACGTGCTGGTCGACGAATCGCGCCAGGCCAATCACGCGGGTGTGAGTAACTGGAAGACTTATACACAGTTGAACGTGAGCTCGATCGGCATCGAGATCGTCAACCCTGGCTACAAGGACACGCCGGAAGGCCGTATCTGGTATCCGTTTTCGCAGGCCCAGATCGATGAGCTGATCCCGCTGCTGAAAGATATCCAGGCGCGCTACAACATTGCGCCGGAAAATATCCTGGGCCACAACGAAATCGCGCCGCAGCGCAAGCAGGATCCGGGTCCATTGTTCCCCTGGCGCCAGCTGGCCGACGCGGGCCTGATCGTGTGGCCGGACGCCAACCGCGTTGCCGCACAGCGCGCCATTTTTGACCAGCAAGTGCCGGACGCCGTCTGGTTCCAGAAAAAGCTGGCCCAGCATGGCTATGCCACGCCGAATACGGGCGTGTTCGACGAAGCGACGCGCAATGTGCTGATCGCCTTCCAGATGAAGTATCGCAACAAGTTGTTCGACGGCACGCCGGACGGCGAAACGGCGGCCTTGCTGGAAGTCTTGACGACGCCGGCCCCTGCAACACCGGCTGTTGCAACAAAGTAGCATGGCCGTTCCAGCCCATGACTTTTTCTTATATGCTGAACGTTGACGGCCCACGGGGCCACGGCAAGGTAAAGGAATAGCTCATGCGGCTGCGTCATATCGAAGTATTTCACGCCATCATGCAAGTTGGCACCATCAGCGGCGCCGCCCAGGTGCTGCATATCTCGCAGCCGGCCGTGACCAAGGTCTTGCAGCATTGCGAGTTGCAACTGGGCATGCCGCTGTTCGAGCGCGTGCGGGGCAAGCTGTACCCGAAGCCCGAGGCGCACCGCCTGTTTGTCGAGACGGAAAAGCTCAACCGCGACTTGCTGGGCATCCGCCGCCTGGCGGCCAGCCTGAAGGGCCATGCGGTGGAAACCATCCGTCTGGTGTCCACGCCCACCATTGCCATCAGCGTCTTGCCGTTTGCCATGACGCAATGGCGGCGCGACTTTCCCCACACGCGTTGCCAGCTGGCTACCCACCACACGGGCGAGATCGTCAATACCCTGCGCCTCGGTGAAGCGGACCTGGCCGTATCGCTGCAAGACCCGCGTCATCCGGGCATCGTGGCCGAACCGCTCGCGCAGGGTGTCATGACGGTCATCGCCCCGGCCGGCACCTGGCATGCGGCCGATTGCGGCACGCCATTGACGGCGCATGGCCTGAACGGCGAGCTGATCGGCCATGCGGACAACGATCCGCTGGGCGAACTGGTGGTGGCCGCCTGCGAAGCGCAGGATATCCACCCCGTCTTCAGTACTGTGGTGCAGACGTATCAAATCGCCCGTTCCCTGGTGGAAGCGGGCGCCGGCATGGCCGTGGTCGACCCGTTTACGGCGGCGTCCGGTTCGCCCGAGCGGCTGCAGCGCCGTCCTTGGGCGCCCACCATCCCCATCCAACTGTATTTATTGACGGCGAGCCACTCGCCGCTGTCGCATGGCGCGCGGCGCCTGGCCGACAGCATTGGCGTGGCGGCGCGCAACTGCCTGGAAAGAGGAGTCTGATGTCTGTTGCAAGTTTGCAATTGGAAGCGGTCGGCAGCGATCCGCAATTTCGCCACCTGAGCAGCATCGCCGGCATCGCCGTCGACTTGCGCTATGCCACGCCCGACAATTTCGTCGGCCGCGATTTATACAGCCCCATCGATTGCGCCTGGCTGCACCGCGATGCGGCTGCCGCGCTGGAAAAAGCCGTGGCCTGGCTGGCCGCGCATCGCCCCGATCATCATCTCTTGGTGCTCGACGCCTTGCGCCCCCAGCGGGTGCAGCAGCAATTGTGGGATGCGCTGCAGGGCACGGAGTTGCTCGGCTATATAGCGGAACCGTCGCGCGGCTCCATTCATTCGTTCGGCATGGCGCTCGACATCACCATCGTGGGGCCGGACGGCCAGGAACTGGACATGGGCACGGGTTTCGACGACCTGAGTGAGCGCTCGCACCCTGCGCTGGAACTGGTGTTGCTGGAAAAGGGGGAAATTACGGAAGAGCAGGTGGCGCATCGCCGCTTGTTGCGCGACGCCATGTTCCAGGCGGGCTTCTTCGGCATCAATAGCGAATGGTGGCATTTCGATTGCGGCGACCGGGTGCTGGTGCGCCAGACCTACACCCGGGTACTCTGATTAAAAGACTTTCAATCCCTTCAGCATCACGATGAGGATCAGCACGGGAGAGACAAAGCGCAGCAGGAACAGCAGCACGTGCGCCAGGGCTGTATTTTGCAGCTGGCCGTGATTGCTGATCGCCTCGATGAAATGCTGCTTGCCCCAGGCCCAGCCTGTAAACAAGGCAATCGCGATGCCGCCCACGGGCAGGAAGATATTCGACGAGACGAAGTCGAACAAATCAAACATATTCAAATTGAATAGCTTGAAGTCCGCCAGGGTGCTGTTACTCAGCGCGCACACGGAACCGAGCACGGCCAGCAGCAGCATGGTCACCACGGTGGCCCTAGTGCGCGTCCAGCCAAAGCGCTCATGGAAAATCACCACGGGCACTTCCATCAGCGACAGCATCGCGCCCGTGGCGGCCACGGCGGCCAGGATGAAGAACACCACCATCAGTGCTTGCCCCATCGGAATTTGCGAGAATACGGCCGGAATCGTGATGAACACCAGCGACGGACCCGCGCTGGGGGCGAAGCCAAACGTGAACACGGCGGGGAAGATGGCGATACCGGCCAGCATGGATACGCCCAGGTCGGCCGCCATCACCCGCAAGGTGGTGACGGGGATATTCTGGTCGTCGCGGAAATAGCTGCCGTAGGTCATCATCGTGCCCATGCCGACGGACAATTTAAAGAAGGCCAGGCCCATGGCCGTCAGCACGACGGAAGCCGTCAGCTTGGAAAAGTCAGGGCGGAACAGAAACGCCAATCCTTCTCCCGCCTTATCCAGCGACAGACTCACCGCGCACAGCAGCAGTAACAGCAGGAACAGCAGCGGCATCAGTTTCTTGGCGATCGCCTCTATGCCCTTGGTCACGCCCAGCATCAATATGCCGCCGATAAACAGCAGTACGCCCCACTGCCACAACAGCGATTGCAAAGGATTGCTGATCAGCGAGGCGAAGGCCGCTTCCGTCACCAGCTTGTCGCTGCTGAGGATGGAACCGTCAATGGCCTTGGCGATATACGCAAACACCCAGCCCACGACTTCCGAATAAAACGCGACGATCAGGAAAGCGGCGACCATGCCGATAAAGCCGACCAGCCACCAGGGCTTGCCCTTCGGTGCCAGCTGTTCCATGGTGGAAATCGGGTTGACCTTGGCGCGGCGCCCCAGGGTGATTTCCGCGATCATCACGGGCAGTCCCACTAATAAGGTAGCGAGCAGATAGATGAGCAGGAAGCCGGCGCCGCCATTGGCGCCTGTCAGATAGGGGAACTTCCAGATATTGCCGAGACCGACTGCGGAACCGAGGGTGGCGGCGAGCACGCCGAAGCCAGTGGTAAAGCCAGCTCGTTTCAGGGTCAGGCCTGATCCTTGAGCTTGTTGTTTCATGGTGAATCTTCTATATATGGGCGCGGATTTACGCTGAGGGGGCGAAATTGTAGCAGTTGGCCGCAAATACCCGGGAAAAGCCTTGCGCCCGCTGGGGCGCTTTGCTATAGTTCGCCTCCCCAATGAGACGCACTAGTTTGCGGCACAAAAGGGACAGCCTTCAGGGGCTGGGTAGTAGAAAAGAAGGAGTTGACGGATTTAGCGAAATGCTTCATACTCTTCCTTCTTCGCAGCTGACAAACACAACGCTTTGTCGATGGCGCGAAAGCAGTAACCGAATACAGTTCTTTAACAATTAACAGTCGATAAGTGTGGACATTTGATGCAGTGCAGCGTCAATCTTCGGATTGGCGTCATACTTAAAATATCAAATGTTCACAAGAAATAATGAAATAGGATACTTCTTCGGAAGTAG